>DATILI010000227.1:0-37023 GCA_035476635.1 Burkholderiaceae bacterium
GGCGTCACTTCGAGTTTCAGATTGGCTTTGCGGAACGCGATCGACGTGGCGCCGCTGGCTGTTGCCACTTGGTAAGGCAGCTCTGTGCCCTGCTCGATCAACGCCTTTGTCTGGTCCGCCGTGACGACGCGCGGGCTCGAAACCACCTTGCCCTTGCCGTCGGCTTCCAATGCGGAAATCTCAAGATTCAAGAAGCGATTTGCGGCGGAACTGAAAATAGAGACTGCGAATGAAGCCGGGTTGTACCCGCCCTGGCCCACCGCCGGCAAATTGACAAAGTTCGTATTGATGGTATCCAGCGTCGTGTTGGATTCCCGTGTGGTACCCGAAACCGCATTGTAGGTCCCACCAAAAGCCACGCGATTGTTACCGCTGAGCGAGTATCCAGCGTCGCCTCCACGTATTCCACGCAGATCGCTGCCGCCCAAGCGCACGCCCAGCGATTTGCCAAAGGTGTCAGACGCTTCCACAATCCGCGCTTCTATCAACACCTGCCGCACCGCTACGTCCAGTTTGGTGATCAACTCTTGCACCTGAGCAAGGCGTGCGGCGATGTCCGTCACGAACAGCTGATTCGTACGCGGTTCGGGTATGGCGCTTCCTCTGTTGCTGAGAAATCGTGCCCCTGTCCCACTACCGCCACCGGCCCCAGTGCCGGTGATCTGCGCTGCAATATCGGCCGCTTTCGCATAGTTCATCTGGAACGATTGCGTGCGCAGCGGTTCCAGGTTTTCGATCGCGAGACTTGACTCGAGATCCTTCTTGGTCCGGGCATCGATCTCATCCTTCGGCGCGATCCACAGCACGCTGCCCGTCTTGCGCAGGCCCAGGCCCTTGGCGTCCATGATGATCTGCAGCGCCTGATCCCACGGCACGTCCTTCAGGCGCAACGTCAGGGAACCCGTGACGGTGTCGGATGTCACCACATTGAAGTTGGTGAAATCCGCAATGACCTGCAGCAACGAGCGGATTTCAATGTTCTGGAAATTGAGCGACAGCTTTTCGCCGCTGAAAGTCGGACCAGGGGTCAGCTTCGACGGATCGATTTTTTGCTCCCGCACCTCGACCACGAATTGGTTGTCGCTCTGATAGGCGCTATGCACCCATGCACCCTTGGGCTCGATCACCATTCGAACGCGATCGCCGACCTGGAACGCGGTCACCGTCTGAATCGGTGTGCCAAAATCAGTCACGTCCAGGCGCCGCCGCAACCCTTCGGGCAGGGACGATTTCAGGAACTCGACCACCAGTGTTTGCCCCTGCTGGCGCAAATCAACACCGACCTGGCTGTTTTGCAGGGCCACAATCACGCGCCCTGAGTTGTCAGCGCCGCGCCGGAAGTCGAGATCTTTCAACGGCAAATTCTCTCTATTCCCGCTCTCGGCAAAGACGGGGGCGGTCGGCGCCGGCACCACCACTGCGACCGGTTCCAGCACAACCAGCAGGGATTTGCCCTGGATTTCTGTCTTGTATCCGGTGGCTTGCTTGAGATTGAGTACCACACGTGTCCGCTCGCCCGCCTGCACCACGCTGACGGAACGCACATTGCCCTGGTTGACCTCCACAGACGAACGTCCAAGGGCATTCGAGACGCCCGGGAAATCCAGCGCAATGCGCGCAGGGGCCTGAATGGAAAAGCCGTTGGGAACCGCAGCCAGCGGCTGGGAAAGATCAATCCGAACGACTTCGACCCCACCTTGGACCGATCCGGTAACCGATTCGATGGCACTTTGGGCTTGCGCCGAAAGCGAAATCACAAAAAGCGAGCCCAGCGCAAGAATTCGCATCACCGCCCGTCCCCCAAACCCGTTCAGCCTGTTCATTTTGACCTCTCTTGCAGCTGCAAACTGGCCGCACGCTCCACCCAGTCACCCGTCGCGTCTTGCACAATCTCGCGCAGCAAAATCTCTGTTTCACCGATCTTGGTAATGCGCCCGAAGTTCTGCCCAAGATAGTTGCCAACCCGCACCTGGTACAGCAGGTTGTCAAGCCGAAGCAAACCCACCGGTTGCCCCGCCTTGTTGAGACTGCCCACCATCGCCATGGCATCCAACGGAAAAGCTTCCAACGCCTCTTTTCGGCGTGCCATTTCCGGCGCAACCAAGGCCGCATTGGCCGTGACCTGGGTCGATTCGCGCTTGAAGGCCTGCGCCAGTTTCTGGAGGCTGAACGGCTCGATAGTGGCGCCCTGCGAATAAACCTGCGGCACAAACTGCTTGGGTTCCGGGATGGGCTCCACTTTCGGCCGCGTTTGGGCGCGCTGCTCTGCGACCCATTGGCGAATCTCGTCCTCACTTGAGGAACCACACCCGGCCATAACGGCCAGCAATGCAATACATACAAAGTAACGGGAAGCGATCATTTCTTGGCCCCCGGCGCCTTGGCAGTCGCTGAGCGCTGGGCCGCGACTTCTTCTGGATCGAGGTAGCGGAACGTTCTGACCGTTGCGTCCATGGTCAAGTTGCCATCACGGGCCGGGACAATGGAAATATTGTTCAACGTGACGATGCGGGATAGATGCGCGACATCGGAAGCGAACGCACCTACGTCGTGGTAGCGCCCTGTGACCCGCACGGAAATCGGCAGCTCCGCGTAGTATTCCTTGACAACGACTTGCCCCGGACGGAACAGATCGAACTGCAAACTTCGCCCCAGGCCGGCCTGGTTCACATCCGACAGCAAGGCGGCCATCTCGGCTTTGCTGGGCAGTTGCTTTTCCAACTGGATCACATATTGCTGCACCTGCTCGCGCTGCTTCTTCAGCACTTCCAGGTTGACCGCCTTGGCCAGCTTTTTCTGGTAGTCCTCACGCAACACCACCTCCTTCGCCTGCTCCGCTTCCAGCTCAGCCTGGAATCCGTTGAGCCAGCCGAACCACAAGCCCGCAACAACAAGCGCCGTGACCAACACGCAAAGAGCATAGCGCGGCAACGCCGGCCAGAGCGAAGGATCTTTTGGGTCCAGCCCGCGGAATTGGCTCTGAACGCGCTCTTGAATGGCGGCGAAGTCAATGCTCGGAGATGTTTTTCTAGCCATGTACGTTCTCTATGGACGAGTAGACGTAGCAGCGACGCTTGCCGCTGGCGCACTCGCCGAAGCCGCAGTCATGGCCTTCTGCGCCTCGCTGGACCGCATCAGCCGAACCCGTAGGTTGAAATTCGACACACGCCGCTGGTCGCGCGGGGTCAGAGACACATTGCCGGCGACGATCTCGACCAGTTCAGGACGCGACAGCCACGGCGTGTTGTTGGCCATGTTGCGCAACAGTTCGGAGACGCGCTCATTCGACTGCGCCACACCCTGGATGGTGACGGTTTGATCCTGCTGCCGAAGGCTGGTGACATACACGCCATCCGGAAGCTGCTTGACCAGTTCGTTGAGCAAATGCACCGGCAGATTCCGGTCTGCCTGAAGATCCTCTACCGCCTTCTGGCGGGCTCGAAGAGAAGCGATCTCCGCCTCGATCGTGGCGATTTCCTTGATCTGGCTTTCCAGCGTCTTGATCTCGGCTTGCAGGTATTGGTTCTTGGCTTGCTGATCCGAAATCTGAGCCTGGTACCACAGGTAAACACCCCCTGCGATCACCAAACCCAAGACCGCTGCCGCGCCAAGCGTGCCGTGAAATGCCTCGCGCCGGCGCTTGCGCGCAGCCTCCCGATGCGGTAGCAGGTTGATCAGAATCACTGCAAAAACCTCCGCATGGCCAATCCGCAGGAGGTCAGGTAGGAAGGCGCCTCGCGGATCATTTTCTTGAGTCGCACCGAATTGCCCATTTCCATGCCCTCAAACGGGTTGAGCAATGTACACGCGAATGACGAGTTTTGCGTCACGGCTTCCGTCAACCCCGGCAGGGAAGCAGACCCGCCGGCAAGCATGACATGGTCCACCTTGTTATGTGGCGTGCTGGTGAAGAAGAATTGCAGAGCGCGCCCGATTTCCTGGGCCATGCTCTCGACAAATGGTTGCAGAACGCCTGACTCATAGTCGTCGGGCAACTCTCCGCTACGTTTCTTGTTCTCCGCTTCTTCCAGCGAGAACCCATACTGGCGCATGATCAATTGCGTCAGTTGCGCACCGCCGAATGCCTGGTCCCGATCGTACAGAACCTCGCCATTGCGGATCACCTGCATGCTGGTGGTCAAGGCCCCTACTTCGAACAAGGCGACCATGGCATCCACCCCTTGATTGGGCAGGCTTTCGATCAGGCGCCCTGTCGCCAGGCGCGAAGCGTAAGACTCAACATCGATGATGATCGGCTTCAAGCCCGCGGCCTCGGCCAAACCCTGCCGGTCTTGCACCTTTTCTCGCCGTGACGCGGCGATCAGGACCTCGACGTCGCCCGCCGAATTCATGCTCGGTCCAATCACGCAGAAATCCAGGCTGACCTCATCCAGCGAAAACGGAATGTATTGGTTGGCCTCCGACTCCACCTGGACTTCCAGTTCCTGGTCCGACATGCCACCCGGCAGGATGATTTTCTTGGTAATGACTGCAGAAGGCGGCAAGGCCATGGCCACGTTCTTGGTCCGCGTACCGCTTTTTTTGACCAACCGGCGCAAGGCCTCAGCCACTTCGTCAAATTTTTCAATGTTGCCATCGGTAATCCAGCCACGCTCCAATGGCTCGATCGCGCACCGTTCCAGCACCAGGTTTCCAGCCGGATCACGACCCAGCTCGACCAGCTTGACACTGGAGGAACTGATGTCGATGCCCAGCAAGGGCGCCGGCTGGCGGCTAAACAAGGATCCCAAAGAGATCAAGGTGGTCCCCTGAAACTAGACAAACAACTGCAACACAACTTAACATTTCACATGAATGCTATCAGCAAGGTTGTTGTTCAGCAAAGACTTTTCCCCATTTGAGAAAAACCAACCGTTGCCAAAAGCAGACGCTTCCTGCCACATTGAAGCCCTTACAAATGCTCACAAATTCGTAGCGCATTCAGGCGCTGACTTTGCCGTCAACGTTGGCGGGTAGGCTACTCGCCCATTTTTATAATGTCTACCAGTTTCAATTGCGGAGTGCTATGGCATCCAAACCTGTGTCGAACAACTCCGCGCCTTCCGGCTCTTCCTTCGCCGACCGATTTCCGCCCTGGCTCAAGCTGACTTTGCGCGTCCTGGCCTGGATCGCCGGCCTGGTCGCCGCCGGTGCGCTGGCGGTGGGGCTTGTGATCGGAGTCGCTTTGGCCGTGGCCTACCCGAACCTGCCAGACATCTCGGAATTGTCGGACTACCGGCCCAAGCTGCCGCTGCGCGTGTACACCTCCGAAGGTGTGCTGATTGGCGAATTTGGAGAAGAGCGGCGCAATCTCACCCCGATCAAGGAAATACCCAAGGTCATGACCGAAGCGGTCCTGGCGATCGAGGATGCGCGTTTCTATTCGCACGGCGGCGTGGACTACAAAGGTGTGCTTCGTGCAGCACTGGCCAACCTGGGCCGCGTCAAAAGCCAGGGCGCATCGACCATCACCATGCAGGTGGCGCGCAACGTATACCTGTCGTCGGAGAAAACCTTCACACGCAAGATCTATGAAATCCTCCTGACCTTCAAGCTGGAACACCTGCTGACCAAGGACCAAATCCTGGAGATCTACATGAACCAGATCTTCCTGGGCAAC
Source organism: Burkholderiaceae bacterium (assembly GCA_035476635.1). GTDB lineage: Bacteria > Pseudomonadota > Gammaproteobacteria > Burkholderiales > Burkholderiaceae_C > DATILI01. The sequence continues at coordinate 5,621 of DATILI010000227.1, forward strand.
CGGGCCTATGGATTCGCAGCGGCATCTGAAGCCTACTATGGCAAGCCACTCAAAAATATCAGCATCGCCGAAGCGGCCATGCTCGCCGGCCTGCCCAAAGCCCCATCCGCATTCAACCCGATCATCAACCCGAATCGCGCCCGGGCACGTCAGCTCCATATCATCAACCGGATGGAAGAAAACGGCTTCATCACACCCGCACAGGCCGAAATAGCGAAGAAGGAAGAGCTCAAGATCCGCTCCGGCGCAGACAACACCCGGGTGCATGCCGAGTACGCGGCCGAGATGGTGCGCCAGCTGGTCTACGCCCAATATGGCGACGAAGCCTACACCCGCGGCCTCAACGTCACCACCACGCTCAAGGCTGCCCAGCAAGACACAGCGTACAAGGCCTTGCGGCGCGGCATCATGGATTTCGAGCGCCGCCAGATTTACCGCGGACCGGAAAAGTTCATCAACCTGCCATCCAATCCCAAGGAACTGGATGATGCGATCGACGATGCGCTGGTCGACCATCCTGACAACGGCGACGTGATGTCGGCCGTGGTGCTGGACGCCAACCCCAAGAAGATCACTGCCGTCCGCCAGAACGGGGACGACGTCGAGATCACCGGCGAAGGCCTGAAGCCCGCCCAATCCGGGCTGGCCGACAAGGCGCCGCCCAATATCAAGATCCGGCGCGGCGCGATCATCCGCGTTGTCAAGACTCCCAAGAACACCTGGGAAATCACGCAGTTGCCCGAAGTCGAAGGCGCGTTCGTGGCACTGGATCCGCGCGATGGTGCCATCAAGGCCCTCGTCGGCGGATTTGATTTCGAGAAGAACAAGTTCAACCACGTGTCGCAGGCTTGGCGTCAGCCGGGTTCGAGCTTCAAGCCGTTCATCTACTCCGCGGCCTTGGAAAAGGGCTTCACGCCAAGCACGGTGGTCAACGACTCACCTCTCTTCTTCGATGCCGGCATCACTGGCGGCCAGCCGTGGGAACCAAAGAACTACGACGGTAAATTCGACGGCCCGATGACCTTGCGCACGGGCCTCGCCAAATCGAAGAACATGATTTCGATCCGCGTGCTGCAAGGCGTGGGTGCACAAAGGGCGCAGGATTGGATTACGCGCTTTGGCTTCGACGCCGAGAAACATCCGGCGTACCTGACCATGGCTTTGGGTGCGGGCTCGGTCACCCCCATGCAAATGGCGACCGCATATTCCGTGTTCGCCAACGGTGGCTACCGCGTCAACCCCTGGCTGATTGCCAAGGTCACAGACCAAAAAGGCAAGGTCCTGGTGGAAACCAAACCGCTACCGCTGGAAGAATCGGAGCGGGCCATTGATGCGCGCAACGCGTTTGTCATGAACAGCCTGCTGCAGGAAGTGGCACGTACCGGTACAGCAGCCAAGGCGCAGGCCTTGAAGCGCACCGACCTGGCCGGAAAGACCGGCACCACGAACGACGCAATCGACGCCTGGTTCGCTGGCTACCAGCCGACCTTGGCTGCCGTCACGTGGATCGGCTACGACACGCCGCGCAAGCTGGGCGTGGGCGGCGGCGAAACCGGCGGGGGCTTGAGCTTGCCGGTGTGGATCACCTTCATGGAAACCGCGCTCAAGGGTGTTCCAATTTTCGAGTATCCAGTCCCTTCCGGCCTCGTCAACGTGGGCGGCGAGTGGTACTTCGAGGAATTCGCCAGGGGCTCTGGCGTCAGCAGCGTAGGGCTGGCGGAAGACAAGAGCCTGCAGAACTCGGACGGCCAGCCGCCGAATCCGCAGCCTCTTCCTCCTGCCGACGAGAAGAGAAGTATCCTGGACCTGTTCCGGAACTAGCCAGAACAACTAAGGGCTGAACTGCAACGGTGCTGCCGCCTGCGCGCTCGCGTCACGCGACAGGCAGGAGAAGAACTCGCCGGCGCCCTTGGTATCCGACCACTGATTGCCGTCAAACTTGTAGTGGTAGCCACCCGACTTCGCGGCCAGCCAGACTTCATGCAAGGGCTTTTGCAGGTTGACGACGATCTGGCTGTGGTTGGGGAAGGTCAACGTGATCATGCCGCCGACGCGCTGGTTGTCGATATCGGCATCCGTTATTTCGTTGATACGGTCGCAACTGGCTTCAATAGCCTTGAGCAGCAGTTCCGCGCGATCCATGAACTCAGGGTCGGTCATTACAATTTCGCCATGTTGAATGTTTCCCGAATTCTAGTCAGCACCGTGGCGCGCGCGTTTGTCCTTGGTGGCGTCACGGTCACCCTGGCGGCTTGCGGACAGAAAGGCAACCTGTTCCTGCCCACCGAACCTGCCGCCGTCCAAAGGGCTACCCTGCCCGAGAGCCTACGGCCCGGCACACCCGTTGCGCCGGCCGCGGCCACCAATCCCGCATCCCCTGCATCGGCAGCGCGCTGACGGCCTATCGACGCCGATGCAGGCGATTGAAGTATTCGCCGGCGCAAGCTTGAAAACAAAGGCCAGAGGACTCTGCGACCTGCAAACCAGGCTGGATAAGAAGCCCCTTGGCCGACTAAGATCACCGCCACTCACTTCATGCTTTCCATGACCTCTCCCCTACTTCCCGGCCATCCCCATTTTTCGTACCGCGCCGACGCACTTCATGTCGAAGACCTGCCTGTCGGCCCGCTGGCGCAAGCGCATGGCACGCCCTTGTTCGTGTACTCCAAGGCGGCGATGCTGGACGCCCTTGCCGCCTACCAGCGCGGCTTCGCGGGCCGCAATGCGCAAATCTGCTACGCGATGAAGGCCAACTCCTCGCTTGGCGTACTCCAGGTGTTTGCACAGGCCGGCTGCGGCTTTGACATCGTCTCCGGCGGCGAACTCGACCGCGTGCTGGCGGCCGGCGGCGATGCGAGGAAGGTGATCTTCTCCGGCGTCGGCAAGACCCGCGCGGAAATGCGCCGCGCCCTGGAGCTGGGCATCGGCTGCTTCAACGTGGAAAGCGAAGCGGAACTGGAAGTTCTCAGTGACGTGGCGATCTCCCTCGGCAAAACCGCCTCGGTCAGCATCCGCGTGAATCCCAATGTGGACCCGAAGACCCATCCCTATATTTCCACTGGCCTGAAAGACAACAAATTCGGCGTCGCCCACGAACGCGCGCTAGCCACCTATCAGCGCGCGGCCGCATTGCCCGGTCTGAAGGTCGTCGGCATCGATTGCCATATCGGCTCGCAAATCACCGAAGAAACGCCCTATCTCGATGCAATGGACCGGGTGCTGGACCTGGTCGAGGCCATCGAGGCCGCGGGTATCCCGATTCACCACATCGACTTCGGCGGTGGCCTGGGCATCAACTACAACGGTGACACTCCACCCGCAGCCGATGCGCTGTGGGCAAAGCTCCTGGCCAAGCTGGACGCGCGCGGCTTTGGCAGCCGTCAATTGATGATCGAGCCCGGTCGCTCCCTGGTGGGCAATGCCGGCGCTTGCATCACCGAGGTGCTGTACCTGAAGCCCGGCGAAGAGAAGAACTTCTGCATCATCGACGCCGCGATGAACGATCTTCCGCGCCCCGCGATGTACCAGGCATATCACGCCATCGTGCCGGTCAACGCACAAGCCCGAGCAACTGAAGCTGCGGCGATTTCTTACGACGTAGTCGGCCCGGTCTGCGAAAGCGGCGACTGGATCGGCCGCGACCGCGCGCTCGCAGTGCAGGCCGGCGACCTGCTGGCGGTGCTGTCGGCCGGCGCCTATTGCATGAGCATGGCCAGCAACTACAACACGCGCGGCCGCGCGGCGGAGGTGCTCGTCGATGGCGCCAAGGCCACCCTGATCAGGCAACGCGAAGACAGCTCAGACCAGATGCGCCACGAGCTACTGGCAAACTGAGCACGGCACCGTGCTACTTTTTTAGTAGCTGATTGCGCCGTCCAATGGACTGCGCCGGCACGGAGTGAGGCCACTTCTTCTTCAGATACTGGTGCAGCCGCCAGCCCAGAAGTACCGAGAGGATGGCGGCATAGACCGCCACCTCGGCAAAGTCGTTCTTGCCCGCGCGCATCCAGAAGAAGTGCAGCACGCCCAGGCCTGCAATCGCGTACACCAGCTTGTGCAGCGCTTGCCAGCGCCTGGCGCCCAGCACCTTGATCGCGCGGTTGAATGAAGTTGCCGCCAGCGGGGTCAGCAGCACGAAGCCGGAAAAGCCAACCAGGATGAAGGGCCGCTTGGCGATGTCCTTGGCGATCTCCGCCACGTCAAAGCCCATGTCGAACCAGCTATAGCTCAGCAGGTGCAGCACGACATAGAAGTAAACGAACAACCCCAGCATGCGCCGAAAGCGCGCCAGCGGCGGTGTGTTGGTCATGACCCGCAAGGGCGTAACCGCCAGCACGATACACAAGAAGCGCAAGGTCCAGTCACCGGTGGAACGGATCAGGTATTCCGCAGGATTGGCGCCGAGCTGGTTCGTTGCCGCACCATACACCAGCCACGCCAATGGCAGCAACGCGAACACAAACAACAGCGGCTTGGCCGCGGAATGCAGCAGCAACTTGCGCATGGTCGTACGGGCTCAGTAGTTTTTCTTCAAGTCCATGCCGGCATACAACTGGCCGACCTGGGCCTCGTAGCCATTGAGCATCAGCGTCTTGCGCTTCTTGGCAAACAGGCCATCCTCGCCGATGCGCCGCTCGGTCGCCTGGCTCCAGCGCGGATGATCGACTTCCGGGTTCACGTTGGAATAAAAGCCGTACTCATTGGCGGCGGCCTTGTTCCAGGCGGTACGCGGTTCCTTGTCGGTGAAGCGGATCTTGACAATGCTCTTGCCGCTCTTGAATCCGTACTTCCACGGCACCACCAAGCGCACCGGCGCTCCGTTCTGGTTGGGCAGTACTTCGCCATACATGCCGAAGGTCAGCAAGGTCAACGGGTGCATCGCCTCGTCCAACCGCAGGCCTTCCACATAGGGCCATTCCAGCACGCGCGAGCCCACATAAGGCATGGTCTTCGGGTCGGCCAGCGTGACGAACTCAACATACTTCGCGTTGCCGAGTGGTTCGACTTTCTTGATGAGTTCGCTCATCGAATAGCCGACCCAGGGAATCACCATGGACCAGCCTTCGACGCAGCGCAGGCGGTAGACGCGCTCTTCCTGCGCGCTGAGTTTGAGCAGGTCTTCCAGCGTGTACTTGGCCGGCTTCTTGACGAGCCCCTCGACTTCCACGGTCCAAGGCGTTGGTTTGAGCGTGTGCGCGTTTTTGGCCGGATCGGACTTGTCCGTACCGAACTCGTAGTAGTTGTTGTAGGAGCTTGCGTCTTTGTAGTCCGTGATCTTTTCCATGGTTGCTGCACCGGACACCGCCGACTTGGTGCCAGCCAGCCCCGCGAGTTTGCCCGGCCGCTGCACCTGGGAAAGCGCGTCGCGCGCCGCCCACGACGCCAATGCGGCTCCGGCCACGCCTGACGCCATGAGTTTCATGAGGTCGCGCCGGCTTTCGTAGATACGCTGCGGTGTGATGTCGCTGGAAACCGAATGGATGAAACCATCGCGGTGAGTCTTGATCAGCATGTGATTTCCTTGTCTGTTTGCCGTTGGTCTGGATACGCCTGGTTTTCTTACAAGGATTCACTTGCCCGCTACAGGGTTCCGTAGCTGTGCAAACCGCTCAGGAACATATTGACCCCCAGGAAAGCGAAGGTCGTGACCGCCAGGCCGGCCAGCGCCCACCAGGCCGCTACCGTGCCGCGCAGGCCCTTGATCAGCCGCATGTGCAGCCAGGCCGCATAGTTCAACCAGACGATGAGCGCCCAGGTTTCCTTCGGGTCCCAGCTCCAGTAGCCGCCCCAGGCCTCGGCGGCCCACAGCGCACCCAGCACGGTGGCGATGGTGAAAAAAGCAAAGCCAACGGCGATGGCCTTGTACATCACGTCGTCCAGAATCTCGAAGCTCGGCAGCTTCTCGGCGATCCGCTTGCGCCCGAACAGGATGCCGCCCACGATCAGCGCCGAGATGCCAAAGTACACGGCCCAGTAGCTGCCGCCCGCCTCGGTGGTGGTCTTGCGAAACACGATGGGCTCAAAGCACAGAACAATGCCCAGCAGCCACAACGGGGCCAGCTTGTACCAGCGCGTCTCGGTGGCCTGCTGCTTGATCAGGTACGCAAAAGCCACCATCGCCGACAGTGCGAAGGTGCCGTAGCCAATGAAGTTGGCCGGAACGTGCAGCTTCATCCACCAGCTCTTCAGGGCGGGCACCAGCGGCTGGATTTCATGCGCCTCGCGCACCACGGTGTACCAAAGCAGAAAGCCCACAGCGGCACTCACCACCAGCATCACGAAAGCGCCAAGCGCGCGCGTCTTGTATTGCTCTTCGTAGTAGAGGTAGAACGTGGCGGTCATCCAGCAAAACAGCACGAACACTTCATACAGGTTGCTGACCGGAATATGGCCGATGTCAGCGCCAAGCAAATAGCTTTCGTACCAGCGCACCATGGTTCCGATCAGCGCCATGGCCACCGCAGTCCAGGCCAGGCGCGACCCGAGCGCCTCCATGGCATCGCTCTGGCCACGCACGATCACGCCGAGCCAGTAGAACGTGGTGCTCATGAAGAACAACATGCTCATCCAGAGGATGGCCGACTGGCTGGAAAGGAAATACTTGAGCCAGAAGACACTATCGGCGCGGGCCAGGCTGCCCTGCCCGTCGGCCTGGTAAGACATGATCGCGAGCAGCGCGAAGGCCGCGACCACCACCATCAAAACCCGCAAGGGGCGCCAGAACCAACCCAACCAGATAGCGGCCGGCATGGCGCCCAGGAGAATGCCTTTTTCGTAGACATCCATGTAGGCGCTGTAGCGCGAGAAAGCGAACAAGCCGCCCGCGACGACCAATGCTGCAAACAGCCAGTCGAACCAATTGCGGCGGGAAAAGAAGCCTTCGTTAAGGGTCAGTGTGGTGGTAGCCGTATTCATGCCGTGCCCCTAGTTTCTTGCGCCAATGAGTATCTCCTTGAGTAGCTCGAACTCACGGTCCCCGTCCATGGTTTTGCGGTTGCTCGACAGCGCCATCGTGGCCTGTGTCTTGCCGTCTTTTTCGGTCAACCAGACCCAGACGCGGCGCTCACGCACATAGAGCATCGCAAAAACGCCCAGAATGAGCAAGGCGCAACCCAGGTAGACCACGTTCTTGCCAGGGGCCCGGGCCACCTGGAACACGCTGGCCTGCACCTGCGTGAAATCCTTGAGCTGAAAGGCCATGGGCGCCGGGTACAACTGCGCATCACTCAAGGACAGCACGGCCTGGGTCATGAAAGCTTGCGTTTTCTCGCTGGGCGCAAGCGGTTTCAGGCCGGCGCGTTCGCGCGTGATCTGCGCCAGCTCGAACAGCACGCCATTGAGGATGCGTACCAGCACCTCGCCCGCGCGCGCCCGCTCGGCCTCCGGCACGTTGGCTTCCATGAAGTCGGAGATAGCCTGCAGTCCGCCTTTGCCTTCCTGTGCGCCCTGGCTTTCAGCGCCGGCAAACAAGGCCAGTGCGCGCGAGGCGGATGCGGTCAGCTGGGTCGCAAGCTCGGGTCGTGCCGGATCTACAGCGGCCCTGGCATAGCGCTGTACTGCCAACTCGCGCGAGGCCGCATCTGCCAGCCCCGCGCGCAGGCGCAAGAACCCGTCCATGCCACCTTGCTCATCGGCCGGAATACGCAGGTAGCGAAACGGCTCGGCCGGACTTTCGCGCATGCCCATGAGGAAGGACGGCACGCCATCGCCCGCGTCCACCGGCAGCATGTAGTTATGGAATTCGCGCGCCTGGCCGGCTGCATCGCGCAGCTTGTAGGTGATGCTCGGGCCGACGTTGCGCAATTCTTTCTTCGTCACGGACTTGTTGGCCGCGCCCAGGCGCGAATCGATGGATTCGCGCAAATCGACCTTGCGCACGTCCGCGCCCGATGCGCTGCCGCCGCCAAAGTTCTCCACATTGATGACGCGCAGGGCGGTGTATTCAAGCGTCAGCTTTTCGCCTTCGACGGCACTGCCCTTGGTGAGCTGGGAGGAGCCGCCGATCACCCCGTCGATCTCGAACGGCTTGGTGGCCGCATTCATCGGCACCGATTGCAGCTTGACGGAGGAGCCGCCATCATCAAAGCTGGATTGGTAGATTTCGACGCCCTTGTAGTTCGCGGGATGGTTCACCTCGACGCGCGCGGGAAATTGCTCGCCGGTGACCTTGTCGTGAATCACGATCTCGCTGGCAAAGAGTTTGGGCATGCCCGTGGAATAGTGCTCGACGATGAACTTCTTGAGCTCGATGGCAAACGGCAGATCCTGCAGCATCACGCCATCGGCCTGGTTCAGGATGGCGGTGCTCGACTGCGTGCCCTCGGCCACCAGGATGTTGCCGCGGAATGTAGGGTTGTTCGGAGACAGCCGGTGCTCGGGCTTCACATCGGCGATCATGCCGCCGCCGCTGTAAGCCGTTTTACCGCTGAACCACATCTGGGCGCGCACGACCAGGTCGCCGTCCAGCAGGCCGCCCAGGCACACGAGCACGATGGCGCTGTGCGCGGCGATGTAGCCCAGCTTGTTGGCCGCGCCGGCCTTGGCCGCGACCATCCAGCCATGCTCGCGCTGCTGCAGCTTGACCTTCCAGCCGCCGCCAACCAGTGTTTGCCCGATGCGCTGGGCCGCGGCCTGGGGCAACTCATCCACCACGGCCGCTGCGCGATGGTGGAATGCCTGCAGGCTGCGCTCGCGGATGTTTTCCTTGTAGGCCTTCAGATCGATGATGATCTTGGGCGTGTTGCGCGCGATGCACAGCGACGTACTGAACACCAGGAACGCCAGGATCAGCAAGAACCACCAGGCGCCGTATACGGTGGGCAGGCTCGCCGCGCCAAACACTTCGGCCCAGAATGGCCCGAACTGGTTGACGTAGTTGCCCTGCGGCTCGTGCTGCTTAAGTACCGTCCCGATCACCGACGCAATGCAGATGACCGTCAACAGCGAGATCGAAAACCGCATCGACGACAGCAATTCCACTGCCGCCCGCGTGGCGTACGAACCAGATTTGACGCGAAGCCCGTGGGTGGAAACAGACATGGAAGGTGGGACGGCTTTAAACGGACAAAAGTAAAAAAAGGCGGGCCATCCGCAGATGGGCCCGCCTTTTTTAGGGTGTGTTGTTGGCGGTTAGTTCAAACTGTTCTAACGGGGCAGCCGGGTTCAGCGCAATCCGGCGATGTAGTCGGCAACGGCCTTGATCTCACGGTCATTCAGCTTGGCGGCCACCTGGGTCATTTGCGGGCTGTTCTTGCGGCCGCCATCGCGGAAGGACTTGAGCTGCTGATCGGTGTAATCGGCATGCTGGCCGCCCAGACGCGGGTACTGCGAAGGAACACCAACGCCGTTGGGGCTGTGGCAACCGGCGCAGGCGGCAATTTGGCGATCGAGGATGCCACCGCGGTAAATGCGCTCGCCCAGGGCCACCAGTTCCTTGTCCTTGGCGAAGCCGGCCTTGGCTTTCTTGGAGGTCACCCAGTAAGAGATATTCTTCATGTCGTCATCGCTCAGGGCACTGGCAAAGCCCTTCATGACGGGGTTGTTGCGCTTGCCCGACTTGAATTCCTGCAATTGCTTGACCAGGTATTCAGGATGCTGCTGGGCCAGCTTGGGATTGACCGGCGTGCCGGAATTGCCGTCAGCGCCGTGGCAGGCCGCGCATACCGCGGTATAGCTGGCCTCGCCCTTGGCAAGATCGGGCTTGGCGACCTTGGGCGCAGCCGCGGCCGCAGGCTTTTCTTCTGCCGCTTGGATTGAAAAAGCAGGGACTGCCAGCACGGCAGCCATCAGCAAAGAGGCGAGCAACTTCATGGTGAGGTTCGATTTATTGGCGCAAAACCCGGTGATTCTACAATGAGGCCCCGGGTTTCCCCTCAAGATCAATGACCACTCCTCCTTTGCGACCGGCTTCGCGTCCAGCATCTCGCGTCGTGCAGCCCCAAGCCCCAGCCGAGACAAAGTCTCAGGCGGTCATTGCCTCCGGCTGGTTGCACACGGCCAGATTCCTCACCACGGCCGCGCAATTGCACCATTTGCCGCCGCTTGAAATACCGGAGATAGCCTTCGTCGGGCGCTCCAACGCCGGCAAGTCCACCTGCATCAATACGCTGACGCAGCAAAAGCAGCTGGCGTTTGCGTCCAAGAAGCCCGGCCGCACGCAGCACATCAACCTGTTTGCGCTCGGGCGGGCGAATGAAACCGACGCGATACTGGCCGACCTGCCGGGCTACGGCTATGCCGCGGTTCCCAAGCAAGACAAGCTGCGCTGGCAGCAAGTGATGGCCAACTACCTCGTCAGCCGCGAGAACCTGGTGGGCATCGTGATGCTGTGCGATCCGCGCCACGGCCTGACCGAGCTGGACGAAATCCTGCTCGATGTGGTCCGCCCGCGGGTTGAAGAGGGGCTGAAGTTCCTGGTGCTACTCACCAAGGCCGACAAGCTGACCCGCGCCGAGCAGACCAAGGCCCTGTCCATCGCGCGACTGCAAGCTGGCGGCGGCGAGGTCAAACTGTTCTCCGCGTTGAAGCGCCAAGGCATCGACGAGGCAAGCCAGGTGCTGTGGCAATGGGCTCACCCGGAAACGCCGACCACAAAAGCGGAAACAGCGGAACCACCGATTTCATAGCGTCAGCGGCCCCATCTGGATTGGGTCACCGCTGCCAGCTACAAACTGGATAGCAGAGATGATCGAGACCCAACTCCAAGCCCTGCCGCATGGCATCACCCTGAGCTGTCGCAGTGCGGGCCCGCGCGGGCGCCCCGTCCTGCTGTTTCTGCACGGCTTTCCCGAAGCCGCCTTCGTCTGGGACGAATTGCTGGAGCACTTTGCCCGCCCTGAAAACGGCGGCTACCGCTGCGTTGCGCCGAACCTGCGCGGCTACGAAAAATCCAGCGCGCCAGCCGAGCCGCATGCCTACCGCCCCAAACACCTGGTGCAGGACATCGCCGCGCTGATCCAGATCGAGGGTGGCCAGCTGGAATGCCTGGTTGCGCACGATTGGGGCGGCGCCGTGGCCTGGAACCTGGCGAACCAGATGCCGCAGCTGGCGAAGAAGCTGGCCATCATCAACTCACCCCACCCCGGCACCTTCCTGCGCGAACTCCAGTCCAATCCGCGGCAACAGGAGGCCAGTGCCTACATGAATTTTCTGATCCGTCCCGATGCGGAGCAGTTGCTGGCCGAAGACGACTACCGCCGCCTCTGGGAGCTGTTCACCAACTTTGGCCCGGCCGAGGGTCACGCCTGGCTCAGCGAAAGCGTGAAGAACCAGTACCGTGAAGTCTGGAACGGCCCCAGCGGCAGCGCACCCGGTACGGGCCTGGTCGGTGGCTGCAACTACTACCGAGCCTCGCCGCTGCGGCCACCATGCGCAGGTGACGCGGGCGCGGCCGCAGTGGAGCTTCCCCATTCCATGCTCACCGTGAACTTGCCCACGCTGGTGCTCTGGGCGCTGAACGACGGGGCGCTGCTGCCGGAGTTGATCGAGGGACTGGATCGGTACATCCCCGACCTGACCCTGGAAACACGCGAAGGCGCAACGCACTGGATCGTGCACGAACAGCCGCAATGGGTGGCGCAGCGCCTCGGCGCGTTCCTGCGGCGCCTTCCTCAATCAACTCAATAGACCGAGGGCTCGCCCGCTGGCCGGGTCTTGAATCGCTTGTGCACCCAGTAGTACTGGTCAGGCATTGTGTCGATGTAGCCCTGCAGGCGTGCGTTCATCAACGCTGTATCGGCCACCAGGTCGCGCGTCGGAAAGTCCGTCCAGGCGGGAAGTACCTGCACCTCGTAGCCATAGGGCGTCATGCGCGTCACTGTGGGAACCACCTTGGCGCGGCCCAGTTTGGCAAAGCGCGACAGCGACGGCACCGTGGCGGCCTGCATGCCGTAGAAGGGCACAAAGATCGACTCTTCCGGGCCGAAGTTCATGTCGGGCAACAAATACAAGGGCTCACCGGCGCGCAGCGCCGAGATGATGCCCTGCACGCCGTCTTCGCGCACGAGCAGGTGCACGCGGCCCTGGCGCCGCCGCCCGGCCAGGATCCAGGCGTCCACCACGGCGTTGGCCTGCGGCGTATAGATGGTGGTGAAGCGGCGTGGCAATTGGAGTGTCAGCGCCGTCCAGCCCGCGTCCAGGCCGACGAAATGCGGCGCCAGGATCACAGTGGGTGAATCGCCATGCAACTCTTGAATCGCGCCGGAAAGCTTAAGCCGCCGCTCCAGCACCGCCACCGGCGCGTGCCAGAGCCAGCTGCGGTCCAGCCAGGCCTGCGCAAAGTAGACAAAGGTCCGGCGCGCCAATGCATGCCGTTCTTTCGCAGAGCGTTCGGGAAAACACAGCGCCAGATTGGTCAGCGCGACGCGGCGACGCGGCCACGCCACCACGAAGAGAAACGAACCCAGGGCGTGCCCCAGTGCGCGCACCCAAGCCAGCGGCAAGTGGCTGAGCAGGTGCATGAACAGAACCCCGGCATGGCTGAGCATCTCAGATTTCCTTGCGCGGCCGCTTGTAGCGCGCATAGCCCCAGAGATACTGCTCCGGGCGTTCACGGATCAACCGCTCCATTTCGGCGTTGATCTGCGCCACAGCGGTGCCCAGGTCGGAAGACAAGGGTTCGGCCAACTCGCGTACGTGGACCAGGAAACCGCGCCCCCAGGAGCGCCGCTCGCTCCAGGCCACGAGCACGCGTGCCCCGGTCTGCTGGACCAGCCGGGCGGCCAGCGTCATCGTATAGGCCTCGCGCCCGAAAAAAAGCGCCCAAAGGCCCAGGCCTTCGGGCGGGACCTGGTCGGGCAGCATCCCCACTGCCTGCCCCTGGCGCAGGGCCTTGATCATCTGGCGCACGCCCGCCAGCGTGGTTGGCGCGGTCTGCAGGCCCGGGCGCTGGCGCGCTGCGGCCATCACATTGGCAAGCCAGGGCTGGCGCGCGGGCCGGTACAGGATGGTCATCGGCCCATGGCGCGGGCTGTAGTCGTGCGCCATGGCCTGTGGCGCAATCTCGAAGCAACCCATGTGCGGCGTGAGAAACAGGATGCCGCGCCCAGCGCCGAAGGCACTGTCGATGCAGGCCGCGTTGTCCCATTCATAGCGCAAAGGGGTGCCCAGCCACAGCCGTGGCAGCTCCGTCACCATACGCCCGGCCTGCCCTACGCTAGCCGCCACCTGACTGAAGCGGTAGCCGGCCTGCGCCGCGTTTTCCATGAAGCGCCGGCGGTACGTCGGCGACAGCGCAAACGCCAGCCATCCCATCGCCCAGCCCATGGCGTGCAAAAACCACAGTGGAAGTACTGAAAAGAGCTTGAACAGGGCCGTCATGCAGTTGGTTAGAATTGAGGGGTCGCTGAGTTAAATGAGCAACTTGCAGGGCGACATTAAAAAAATCTGCTAAAGCGTTCGCCAAAAAGCTCCCAGGCAACAGGCAACGCGCCACAAGCAACCACTGGAGTTTATTCAAATGGCGAACGATTTTCTCTTTACCTCCGAATCCGTTTCCGAAGGCCATCCCGACAAGGTAGCGGACCAGATCTCCGACGCCATTCTCGACGCGATCTTCAAGCAGGATCCGCGCAGCCGCGTAGCCGCCGAAACGCTGACCAACACTGGCCTGGTGGTGCTGGCGGGTGAAATCACCACCAACGCGCATGTCGACTACATCCAGGTCGCGCGCGACACCATCAAGCGTATCGGCTACGACAACACCGACTACGGCATCGACTACAAAGGCTGTGCGGTCATGGTCTGCTATGACAAGCAGAGCAATGACATCGCCCAGGGCGTGGACCACGCAAGCGACGACCACCTGAACATCGGTGCCGGCGACCAAGGCCTGATGTTCGGCTACGCCTGCGACGAAACGCCCGAGCTGATGCCCGCGCCGATCTACTACGCACACCGCCTGGTGGAACGCCAGGCCCAGTTGCGCAAGGATGGCCGCCTGCCCTTCCTGCGTCCCGACGCGAAGAGCCAGGTCACCATGCGCTACGTGGACGGCAAGCCGCACAGCATCGACACGGTCGTGCTGTCCACCCAGCACAGCCCCGACCAAAGCGAAACGCCCACCAAGATGAAGGCGTCTTTCGTCGAAGCCATCATCGAGGAAATCATCAAGCCGGTGCTCCCCAAGGAATGGCTGAAGGAAACCCGCTACCTCATCAACCCGACCGGGCGCTTTGTCATCGGCGGCCCGCAGGGCGACTGCGGCCTGACCGGCCGCAAGATCATCGTTGATACGTATGGCGGCGCCTGCCCGCACGGCGGCGGCGCGTTCTCGGGCAAGGACCCGAGCAAGGTCGACCGCTCGGCCGCCTACGCCGCCCGCTATGTGGCCAAGAACATCGTTGCCGCTGGCCTGGCCAAGCAATGCCAGATTCAGGTCGCCTACGCGATTGGGGTGGCGCGCCCGATGAACGTGACGGTCTACACCGAAGGTACGGGTGTGATTTCCGACGACAAAATCGCCGCGCTCGTCAACGAGCACTTCGACCTGCGTCCCAAGGGCATCATCCAGATGCTCGACCTGTTGCGCCCGATCTACGAAAAGACCGCGGCCTACGGCCACTTCGGCCGCGAAGAGCCCGAGTTCAGCTGGGAACGCACGGATAAAGCTCAGGCGCTGCGTGCGGCTGCAGGCCTCAAGTAAGCCACGGCGGGCCTGCGGGCCCGTCCAAGTCGGGGGCACTTGCGCATGAACCCCGACGCCGAGCACCTCTGGCGCGCACCGCGCTGGGCCCTGGCGGTGCTGCTCGCCCTGCTGGGCATGCTCGGGCCGTTCTCCATCGACACCTACATCCCCGCGTTCTCGGGCATCGCGCAAGCGCTCGGCGCCACGCCGGCGCAGATGCAGCAGACGCTGTCGGCCTACCTGTTCGGCTTCGCCTTCATGAACCTGTTTCACGGTGCGCTGGCCGACAGCTTTGGCCGCCGGCCCGTGGTGCTGTGGGGCATCGCGGTCTTCACCGTGGCTTCGGCCGGCTGCGCCTTGTCGCAAAGCATCGGGCAACTGGTGTTCTTCCGCGCCTTGCAGGGCCTGTCCACCGGTGCGGGCATCGTCGTTTCGCGCGCGGTGATCCGTGACATGTTTCCACCAGCCCAGGCCCAGAAGGTCATGAGCCAGGTCACGATTTATTTCGGCGTGGCGCCGGCGATTGCGCCCATCATTGGCGGCTGGCTGTTCGTGCACACAAACTGGCACGCCATCTTCTGGTTTCTCACCGGCGTCGGCGTATTCCTGTGGGTGGCCAACTACCGGCTGCTGCCCGAGACGCTGCACATCGAACAGCGCCAGCCGTTCAACGCGCGGCACTTGATGCGCGGTTATTGGCAGCTGGGCGGCAGCCCGCGCTTTCTCTTGCTGGCGCTGGCCAGCGGCGTGCCATTCAACGGCATGTTCCTCTACGTGCTGGCGGCGCCTGCCTTCCTGGGCGACCATTTGGCGCTGGCGCCCACACAGTTCTTCTGGTTCTTCCTGCTCACTATCGCCGGCATCATGGGCGGAGCCTGGGTCAGCGGCCGCCTGGCTGGCAAGATTGCGCCCAAGCAGCAGATCCGCCACGGTTTTGTCATCATGTTCGTGGTTGCCATCCTCAATCTGGCCGCCAACCTCGCCTTCGCACCGCATGCCGCCTGGGCGCTGCTGCCAATTGCGGTGTTTGCCTTCGGCTGGTCGCTGATGGTGCCCGTGGTCACCCTGCTGGTCTTGGACTTGTACCCCGAACGGCGCGGCATGGCGTCGTCGCTGCAGGCTTTCATCGGCTCCACGGCCAATGGCATCGTCGCCGGCGCCATCGCGCCGCTCATCATGCACTCCACGGTGGGCCTGGCACTCGGTTCGCTGGTGATGCTCGGTGTCGGTCTGGTAGCCTGGATCTACCTGCATCGGCGCTGGCCCGAAATCGGGCGCCGCTCGGAAACGATTTGACCAGTGGCCCGCCGCATGGCCGCGCGCGCCGCACGATAATCGTGCATGACCACGCCCCCATTGGTTGATCAACCGCTCTGGACGCTGCCGGCGGGCACCTCGATGACTGTCATGGTGGTCGACGACCAGGACTCAACGCGGGTCACCCTGGCCTCTGCGCTGGACCAGGCCGGGCATCGCGTGATCGAAGCCAATTCGGCCGAGTGGGCGATGGAATTGTTCCTGCGCCACCGCCCCGACCTGGTGCTACTCGACGTCGAAATGCCGGGACATGATGGCTATTGGCTCGCTCGCCGGCTGCGCGAACAAGAACTGGGCGGCTGGACGCCGATCATCTTTCTCTCCGGCCGCGCCGATGACCTGGACCTGTGGCGCGGCATCGAGGCCGGCGGCGACGACTACCTCGTGAAGCCGGTCTCGCCTGTGGTGCTGATCGCCAAACTGCGCGCCATGCAACGCTTGATCGCGATGCGCCATCGGCTGGTGTCCATGTCCGAAGATCTGCGCCGGGCCAACGCGCAATTGCACGACCTGACCGAAATCGATGACCTGACCGGCCTGGTCAATCGCCGCGGCCTGGACAGGCGCCTGCACGAGGAACTGGCACAGGCCAGGCGCGGGCAAACGCCGCTGACCCTGGTGCTATGCGACGTCGACCACTTCAAGGCCTACAACGACCAGCTCGGCCACGTGGAAGGCGATGCCTGCCTGCGCCAGATCGGCGCCCTGCTGCGGCACGCCTGCCAGCGCCCGGGCGATTGCGCAGCGCGCTATGGCGGCGAGGAATTCGCCCTGCTCTTGCCGGACACACCGAAGTCGGGCGCCATGACCTTTGCGCGCGGCCTGATGCGCTTGCTGGAGGTCCGCGCGATCCCGCATCCGGGCTCGACCGCGGGCGGAAAACTCACGCTGTCGGGCGGCATCACCACCTGTGTGCCGGACGGCTCCACCACGCCCGAAGGCATTTTGCTGCGTGCCGACGAAGCCCTGTACACAGCGAAGGGGCGCGGGCGCAACCGCTTCTTCAGCTTCGAGATGCAGATGGACACTCTGGAGCAGCGCCACGAAGTCCGGCTCTGAGCCCGCGCTTTCAGGTACCAAAGAATTGGTAGGCCACGCGGAAGTGGAAGCCCTTGTCCTGCAAGGTTCCACCGGACGAGTTCACTGAAGATGGATGCGCAAGGCGCTTGGCAAGCGCCAGGTCGACATTGAACCCCTGCCAGCGCATGCGCGTGGCAAGGCCCACGGACGACAGCGAATCCGCCGCAGCCCCGCGGTTCTTGCCACGGCCGTAGTCGTAAAACGGCACCAGGGACATATTGAAGCCGCTCCCGAATTGGCGCACCAGCGGATAGTCCAGCTCCAGGCTGAGAATGACACCGGTATCGCGGATCAACTGGTTCTCGCGAAAGCCCCGCACCGTGTTCACGCCACCGATCGCCAGTTGATCCAGCCCCGGCAAACGATGCCGCGCATGCTGCACATTGAGCCGCGCGACAACTTGCGCGCCCTGCTCCTGAATCTGCCGCGCGTACTGGGCTTGTCCCAGCCAGACGCCATATTGCCGCGCGGGCACTTCGGGTGCTCCTGCCAGGCCCGTCACGCCCTGCAGGTTGGTGCGGGCGTTGTTGAACGTCGAACGCGCGGCAAACACCTGCTTGTCCGAGCGCTGGGTGTACTCCTGCCAGAAGCGCCAACTCCAGATGCGGGTCACACCGTCGGGCTCACCCGGCGTGAACGAAAACGGCTCGCCCAGCAAGGTGGTGCGGTTTTCGCGCCGCACACGGCTCACGCCCAGCGTCAGCTTGCGGTCCAGTTGCTCAAGCAAGGTTTGGCTCAAACCGATTTCCTTGCTGTCCAGCGTGCTGCGGATGTCCAGGACCTGCAAGGGCTCTTCCACCACCGAAGACTGGCCGTGGTCGAACTGCGCGATGAACTGCGTGCCGCTCGTATTCAGCGGCATGCGCCAGCCGAGGTTTCCGCGCGCACCGCCCGAGCCCTTGACCGGCGCGGTGATACCGCCTTCCAGGAAATCGCCGCGACCGCTGAGATTGCGCACCCAGCCCGAAAGGCCATAGGCGTTCTCGCCAATGGATGGTGGCCGGTGGTTGCTGACAAAGGCATGGAGCTGGTAGGGCCGGGCCCGCGTCACATCGATGTCGAGGATGGCGTCGCCTGCGGCATTGCCGGGCATCAGACGCGCGTTCAGGCGTTCGAACAACGGATCTTCCAGCAGCAACTGGAAACGCTCGCGCATCGATTCGATATTCAGCGCACCGTCTTCCTTGCGCACGAGCCTGCCCCTCAGATAGTCCTCGTGCAGGCCATCCAATCCGTGCAGGCGCACTTCCCTCACCTGGCCGACGACGACTTGAAAGCGCACCACGCCATCGCGCACCGCGCCTTCCGCAAGCAGCACACCCGAGTTGACATAGCCGCGGCTGATGAGGTGGCGCGTCAGCCGCTGCCGCAGCGTTTCAAGGTTCGCCGCGTCCTGTGGCTGGCCCACGAACGGCGCGGCGATCTGCTCCAATTCGGCTGAGGGCACCAGCGTATTGCCCTCAAAGGCAAAGCCCCGGACGGTGCCCGGTTCGGCTGGTGCCAGCCTGGGCTGCAAGACTGGTGGCAACTGGAACGGGTCATCGGCCGCGAAGGCCGGCAGCGGTGCAACGACCGCCGCCAGCGCGCCGAGCAAGCCAAGCCAGCCGCGACAGCAACGGCCTAGCGTACGCACCCGGTCCCCGTGCCGCGCATGGCAGATGCAAGAGTGAAAGCGCTAGCGCCGGTCGCGAGCCCAGCGGAGGCCGTGCGCTCAGGCCCGAGATAGTCCCGCGCGGAAGGCGCAAAGCCGCCGCGGCCCACCTGTGTGAGCGAACTGCGCCCGCCAGGCTGGCAGGGGCTGCGCGCGAGTTCTCCGCCTGCGAGCATCTGCGTGTTCAGGCCGGCCAGGCTGCCGGACACGTCCAGCGCCGGCGTGGAGATTTCGATCGAACCGCTGACCCCCGTGGGCGCCGCAGCCTGGATCACGTTGAAGCCGAACAGCCCGGGCTGGAAAACGTGCGGCACCGCTCCACCCACCAGCAGCGCGTTGCCACTGGTCAGGAGCGTCTTGACGTCGATGCGCACATCGCCCCCCGCGGCGTTATCGGCCGCGGTGTTGGCCTGGACGAAGCCGGTGTCCAGCACAAGCGCATCGGCATGGATGTCGATGTCCCCGCCATTGCCGGTCAATCCGGTGACCGAAGTGGTGATCTGCGCATGGCGCAAGGCGACCACCCCGCCCCCCTGGATGCGAATGGCGCCCCCGTTGCCGTCCTTCGCGCTGGTGGTGATGCTGCCATGGTCCAGCACAAGGCGATCGGTGAAGTTGACTTCGATGTTGCTCGCCGGCGCGTTGCCCGTGGCCTGCGCGGTGATCTTCGCGTCTTGCCCGATCGCTATCGTCGGCGCCGTGGCGATCAGCGTACCCGGAACTACCGCCGCTGGATCATGCACGGTTGCGTCGTTCTGGATGGCAAGGCGCCCGCCGTCGGAAAGCGTGATGCGCTCCGAGGCCTGCACCACCACGCTGCCGGTTTGCCCACTCGAACCCTTCCTGGCCGAAGCGTTGATGCTGCTGCCCCCATCGCCGACGTGGATGGTGGCAGCGCTGACCTTGACCGTGCCGGCATTGCCGCTGCCGGAGGTGTTCGTCCCGATGGCGCCGCCGCGCATCAAGGACACGTCGCCGGTCGCCGTCACCTCCACATTGCCGGCCTGGCCCGTGGTACCGGGCAGCGCAATACTGGCGATTCCCGCGCCGCCGTAGGCCCCGCCATCGACAACGATGCGCCCGGCCTGGACCTTGACCGAACCCGCATTGCCGCTGGAAAAAGTGCTGGAATCGATCAGGCTGCCATTGGTGACAGTCAACAAGTCTTGCGCCTGCACATCCACGCTGCCCGCATTGCCCGTGCTGGACATCGTTGCCTCGCTGAAGATGCCGGTAAGAAAGCCTGTTTTCGCCTGGTCGTCGATCAGGATGCTGCCCGCGCGCACCCGCACCGAGCCCGCGTTGCCGCTGGAATAAGTCGTCGAGTCAATTTCACCCCGGGGCAGGATGGTGAGCTTGCCCGCCACCGTCACATCGATGCTGCCGCCTTGGCCCGTACTGCCAAACGAGTTGGAGCTGAAGATGCCAGTAAGCCGGTTCTCGTCGCCCTGGCCATGGATCAGCAGGCTGTCGGCGAAGACCTTGATGGCGCCCGCGTCTGCGCCACCTTGGGTCGATGAATCGATGACGCCGCCGTCCAGGATGGTGAGATTGCCGGCAACGCTGACATCGATGTTGCCGGGCTTGCGCCCCACCGGCGCCCAGGTCGAGCTGCGAATGCCACCGGCCGCAATGGCGCGCCCGTCGATCAGGAGGCTGCCCGCATGGACCTTCACGCTGCCGCCGTCTCCATCCGAATACACCGAAGAATCTATGACGGCGATCCCGAGGAGCGTCAGCGCACCGGTCACATTCACCTCGATATTGCCCGCGTTGCCGCTGGCCCCCGGCGTGGACACGCCGAAGACGGCCGAGCCCAAGCCGGGAGAGCTCAGGCCATCGATCGTCATGCTGCCCGCCTGGACCTGAACGCCGCCGGCATTGCCGCTTGAATACGTGGATGAATCGAGTTGCCCGCCATTGCGCAGCGTCAGGTCTGCCTTGCTCGTCACGACGACAGTCCCGCCGTTTCCGGTGCTCGACGAGGAAGCGAGGCTGGTGATGGCCGCGTAGCCCGAAGTCTGTCCATCAATCAGGATGTTGCCGGCCGTGACCTGCACGGAACCGGCGTTGCCCGCAGCGTAGGTGGAAGAGTCGATGCTGCCGCGGTTGAGAATGCGCAAGTCTTCCTGTGCGGTGACCTCCACCTTTCCGGCGTTGCCCTTGCTGGACGGCATGACGCCGGAGGAGATGCCGGTGATGCCGTCGGTACGCCCCATGCCATCCACCGTGATGTTGCGGGCGCGGACGGTGACCTGGCCTCCATCGGCGCTCGAATAGGTCGACGAATTGATGGTGCCGTGAACAAGCGACAGATTGCCGGTACTCGTGACGTCCACATTTCCCGCGCGGCCGCTGCTCTGGGGCAATGCAGCACTGGAGATTCCAGCTTGTGCGACCCCTTGGCCATCGACCACGATCTCGCTGCCACGCACTTGGACCGCGCCCGCGTCCCCCGCGGAAAACGTGGATGAATCGACCAGCCCGCCGCGCAGGACAAACACGCCGCCCGACGCGGTCATGCTGATATCGGCGGCTTTGCCGCTCGCCGCGGTGAAAGTGGATACCTGCCCCAGGTCGGCGATGAGAATGTCTCCGGCGCCCACGCGCACGGCAGCCGCATCGGCGTCTTCCCCACCTTGGGTGACCGAGCGGATGCCGCTGTCCTTGCCCACGACTTGCAATGTTCCATTCACCGCCGGCAGCGCCCCGGTCAGGGGAATCAGCGCCGGCCCTGCTCCCACGGCCACGACCCGGAGTTCACCCGCGCCACCGAATTTGCCGACTACGCTGCCATCGCGGATCTCGACATCGCCACCGACCACGCTCAGCGCCTGGCGTTGCGCTGTCACCAGGCCAGAACCGCCGACCACCTTGATCGGCGCCCGCGTTGCACCGAGAAAACCGAACGCCTCGGGCGCTGCACTGGAGAACGTACTGGCCACTGCCGGGTCTGCCGAGAACTTGCCGTCGGGAAACTGCAGGTAGTTGGCCGTGCTCACATGGAAAGCGCCGGGCACGTCGACCGAGGCGCCGGCACCGAACGTGACACCCGCCGGGTTGATAAAGTAAAAGCCCGGCGTGCCGCTTGCCGCGGTCAGTGAAAGCGGTCCGTTGATTTGCGAAGCGCTGCCTCCGGTCACTCGGCTGATCACATTGGCAAGCCCCGGGGTCGACGTGGAAAACTGGGCCGACTCGCCGGTGTGGACGTTGAAAAACTGGAAGCTGTGGAACAGGTTGTTGCCCGACAACCGGCCCAGCGACTCCGGGATCAGGAACCTGGGGCCGGCCAGCGACGCCGCGGGCTGGCCCAGGCTGCCGTCCGTGCGGATCTGCGCCAGTGCCGCAGCGGGCAAAGCAGCTACACCCAAGGCGACCGAACCGGCAAGGCACCAGGAGGGCCGCGACCAAGAAGGAAGGATGTGCATCACAGCCAGTTTCCTACCAGGACAAAGGGCGCCCAATAGAAGGGATGATTCGTTGCCGGCTGCTTCATGAGTTCGAGTTGCGCCTGGCGCAAGGCCTCGGTCTTGGTCAGCCGTGTCTTGGCGATGCCGCTGTACATGCGCTCCATGACCTGCCGGGCCGCATCGTCGTCAACCGGCCAGAGCGTGCCGAGCACGCTCTTGGCGCGCGCCTTGATGGCCGCGCCCGACATGCCCAACGGCGCGCGGTCATTGCCTTCGGCGGTCTGGCAAGCCGACAGGCTCAACAGCTCGATCGGCGCCTTGTGAAACCGCTCCGCCTGCAGCAGCGACTGCAAGCCATTCATACTGAGCAGATTGTCATACGCCATGATGTAGCTGGTCTCGGCGCTGCCGCCGAACACGCCGTGCGACGCGATGTGCACCAGGCGGTAGTCACCCGTCTTGGCCTCATCACCGAAACGGTCCACCGTGAAGTCGGCATCGAGCAGGGTTGTGCCAGGCAGGAGATGGCGCAGCGCCTCGATCTCGGTTTTCACGCCCGGCAGGGACAGGCGCTCGCGCAGGTCTTGCAGACTGCCGGCATCTGCCCCGGGGCTGGGCGAGCGGATCGACCGCAGCGCGCGGCCTGCGCCCATTCCCCTGGCAGGCGCTTGCGCCGTGGCCGTGGCACCGGCCAGCAAAATCTGCGCTGTCATGGCGGAGCCGAGCTTGGCGACAACCGGCCCGGGCACCGACAAACCCACGACCAGGGCCGAGACCCGGCCTTGCGCCGGCGCAGCGGAATTGGTCATCGTCAGCCCCGTCACCATGCCCACGGCATATTGCTCGACGACGAACCGCGAACCGTCGTGCAGTGCGCCCAGCGGCACCATGCGCAAGGGGCCGTCGGGCACGATCACCAGCGACTGGATGTTGCGCTCGGCCAATGCCGCCTGCAGCGGCCGCAACAGCCAATCGTAGAGTTGTTGTGCGGGCTGCGCAAAATCTTCGCGGCCACCGCGCAGCCGCTCGGCAAATGCAGTTGCCACGCTGCGCAGGTTGGCGCTGTTCACGATGGTGGTGTGCCGGCTGATGCCATCCGCCGTTTCCAGCAAGAGCTCGAGCCGCTCGCGCAGGATGATCGGATACAGCACCGCAGTGCCCGGCGGCAGGCTTCCAATGCTGCCGCCCTGCACCGCCTCGACGGCGCAGCGGTCGCCCATGAAGTCCTGCAGCTCGGTCTGCTTGATCAGCTCCACCACGTCGCGCACCTGCTTGAGCCTGGCTGTCTCTTGCGCGGGCGTCTGCGCCTGGGCGTCTTGCAGCAACAGGTCGGCATAGCCCAGGTAGATGGGCTCCAGCGTGTCGCGAAACGAGGAGCGGCCATCGGGATAGTCGATCGGGATGTCCTGCCGCACGGCTTCGATATGGTGAACGGCACGCTCATAGGCCGACAGCGCCTGCTTCTCCTGGCCCAGCGCGCTGAAAAGCCGCCCCTGGCGCCACTCCAGTGCGATCAGCAGGTCGGCGGCGGCCACCGGGTCGGTCCGGCGGAGTTGCCCGATCGCCTGCTGCGACAGGCGCAGTGCATCCGCATCGCGCCCCTGGTCTTCGTAAAGTTGCGCAAGAGCGTCGGTCGCTTCCGCGCCAAGGCGGATGTCGCCTGCCGCTTGCGCCAACACGCGCCCGCGCTCCAGGTGCCGGTAGGCGATTTGTGCGCCCTGCGGGCCGAGCGCGCGCGCCTGGTCGCCCAGGTTGACGTGGTACTGCGCCCAGGCGCTGTCCTGCCCTGGCCGCGCCAGCAGCGCCGAAAGCACCTGCAGTTGCCGCAGCCGCTCGCCTGGTTGCGCGAGGCGGGCCTGGTTCAGGCCCACATTCAGTTGCACCGCGACATCGGAGCCGGCCAGCGCCAAGGCCTCCTTGAAATAGCGTTGGGCTGTGTCCTGGTCTTTGCGCGCCGCCGCGAGATTGCCCAGATAGACGCCAAAACGCGCGCGATCTGCACCGGCTGCGCGGTCATAGGCCAGTGCCAGGGATTGCTCTGCATCATCCAGGCGCCGCGCCTGCCATTGCGATATGCCCAGCTCGCCGGAAATCCGGGCGCGCAGGTTCGGGTCGTCGGCCTGCTGCACCGCCGAAGCCAGGAGCTCGATGGACTGCTGGATGCTGCCTTGCTGGCGCAAGGCCATGCCCTTGGCCAGCTGCGCGCCCGCGTCCGCCTCAGCCGCGACTGCAACGGACTGCAGCGCCAGCCAGGCCATCGCAATCATCCACCTTCTTGTAGTGCCCACCTGCTCTCCCGCCTGCCTCGCCTATTTGGAGGTACTTGCTCGAACCAAACGCTGAACTCTACAACGTCCAAGCGCCAAGCTGGCTCATTCAAGCGAAATTGAGGCCACTAGCCGGCGAGCAGCGGAACAAGTTCACGGGCCGGCAGCGGCAGTGCGTCAAAGGTCCAGATCGCTCAAGCCCGGATGGTCGTCCGGCCGGCGGCCCAGGGGCCAGAAGAACTTGCGGTCGCCCTCCAGGATCGGCAGGTCGTTGATGCTCGCGTGGCGGCGAACCATCAGGCCGGCCTCGTTGAACTCCCAGTTCTCGTTGCCGTAGCTGCGAAACCAGTGGCCGGAATCGTCGTGCCATTCGTAGGCGAATCGCACCGCGATGCGCGGGCCGCCAAACGCCCACAGTTCCTTGATCAGCCGGTAGTCGAGTTCGCGGGCCCACTTGCGCTCAAGCAGGGCCTGCGCTTGCGGCCTCCCCACGACGAATTCCGCACGGTTGCGCCAACGCGTGTCCTCGCTGTAGGCCAGCACGACGCGGCCGGGCTCTCGGGAATTCCAGCCGTCTTCGGCCAGGCGCACTTTTTCGATCGCGGAGGGAAGGGTAAAGGGAGGCAGCGGCGGGCGGGTTTGCATGGAAGTTTCTCGCGTTTGATGAAAGAGAAGTCTGTTTTGACGTCAAGTAGACAGACTTGTCTACTTGACGCAAGTTTAACGAACGTAGACAGATCTGTCTACAATGAAACATGCATGACGAAACCATTCCCGACCTGAAGGACCGGCCACCCAAGGAACGCATCCTGCTCACTGCGCACGGCCTGTTCTATCGCGAAGGCATCCGCGCTACCGGCATCGACCGCGTGATTGCCGAGTCAGGCGTGACCAAGGTGACGTTCTACCGCCACTTCCCCAGCAAGAACGACCTGGTCCGCGCCTTCCTGGAGTACCGGCATGCCCACTGGATGGCGTGGTTCGCCAACGCCTTGCAGCGCCACGGCGCAGACCGCGGCAAGGGCGTGAGCGCACTGGCGCCCGCCTTGGGCGAATGGTTCATGGATGCCGGCTACCGCGGCTGCGCCTTCATCAACAGCGTCGGTGAGCTGGGCGGCAGCTTGCCTGACGTGATTGAAATCGCGCAACGCCACAAGCGCGACATGACGATGGAAATCGCGAAGCTGCTGCCGGCGTCGAGGCATCGGGAGAAAGACGCACAAGCCATCGCACTGGCAGTGGACGGCGCCATTGTGCGATCGCAAACCGATGCGACGCCGGACGCGGCTTTGAAGGCGCTGGCCCGATTGGTCAAGGCCTTGCTGGCCGATGCGCCAGCAGGCTGAGGGGTCAAGCAGCTTGCGCCGCCCGGTGCAGCGCTGCCTGCGCAAGCAAGCGCGTGGAGTCCAGCGTCGGTAGCGGGGAGTTCGCGTCGTTCATGATGAGCGGGATCTCGGTGCAACCAAGAACGACGGCATCGCAGCCCTCATCTTTCATCCGTCCGATAACGCGCTGGTAGCAGGCAATCGCTTCCGGCTTGAAAACACCGCAAACCAACTCTTCCATGATGATGCGATGGGTCTCGTCGCGCTCGGCGTCGTTTGGACGCATATAAGTCAGGCCGCGCGCCGCGAGCTTTTCCGGATAGACCTCGCTGTCGACGAGCCAACGCGTTCCGGTTACGCCCAGGCGCCGGTAGCCGCGTTCAACAGCCCGTGCGGCCACCACCTCGGCGATGTGCAGCCAGGGCAGCGGAGACCGCGGCGCAACGTGAGGAAAGGCCTGGTGAATGGTGTTGTCGGGGCAGATCAGGAAATCGGCACCGATCTGCGCGAGCTTGCGGGCGGAGGCAAGCATCAACGCACCAACGCCTTGCCAATCGTCGCGATCGAGGCACGCGACATACTCGGCAAGCGAAGGCGTGTGCATCGAAATCTCGGGGTGCGCATGGGGACCGAAAAGCTGCGCGCCCTCTGCGCAGATGGTCTTGTAGCAGAGGGCCGCGCCTTCGGCGGAGCAGGCAACGATGCCGATGTGTTGGGGCATGATCCGGTTCTGCATTCGAGCGCTTAGTTGTTGAGTTCGCGATAAAAGTAAGTCGTGTCACACAGGCCGCCGCTCGGAAGCAGCGCATAGCCAGGGATTACACCGCAACGCTGCCAGCCGAGCCTGGCGTAGAGCCGCTCGGCATCGCTGCTCGCGGTGTCCAGCACCAGCAATGACTTGCCATGTTCGCGCGCAAGCTCCTCGGCCGCCTGCATCAACAAGGCACCCAATCCGTGGCGCCGCGCCCGGCGGTGCACGAGCATCTTCGACACGTCGGCGCGGTGCGGCTGGTTTTCGGGTTGGCCCAGCACCAGTTGCACGGTTCCCACAATGCCCGCGGCGTCCTCGGCCACCAACAGGCCGCGCTCACCCTGGGCGACGCCATCAGCCACGCCACGCCAGAACGCCAGCGCCTTGGACATCGACAAAGGGTGCATGAAACTCACCGATGCGCCGCCGTCCACGCAATCGATCAGAAGTTCGGCAAGCGCCTGCACTTGCGTGTCGGCCACTGTCGCCAGGCGGCGAACGCAGTGGGCAGGGGCGGTAGCGTGCATCAACATGTCATCTCCAGAAGTTGGGTCCCGTGGGGGGCAAGCTTGTGATCACGACGGCATAGCGCGCGGTCTTGCGGCTGGGGTTGTGGTAGGTCATAGGCCGGTCCAGCACCATGGCCAGGCAGTCACCAGTGCCGAGCTGGTGGTGTTCGTCGCCGATCGTGACCTCGATGGAACCTTCCAGCACCCATATCTGCTGGTGGATCTGCGGCTCGCGCGCGCCTGTTTCATAGGCCACGCGCGCCTTGGGAGGAAAAGACACTTCAACGATCTGGATCGACGACGCGACGCCGCTGGGCGAGACGTTTCTTCGCACATAGCCGGAATGCGGGTCGCGCCACAACAACTGGTCGGCCAGGCGCGCCACCGGGTCATTCGTGGGTTGGGGCGGTTCGAACAAGGATGCCAACGCCACATTGAGGCCGGTGGCCAACTTCTCCAGCAGCACCGCAGTGGGGCTGCTTTCGCCCCGCTCGATCAACGAGATCATCGAGCGGCTGACCCCGCAGTGCGCGGCCAACGCGTCCAGCGAGAGGCCACGTGCCGCGCGCAAGTCCCGCACGCGTTGCGCGATGCGGTCGTTCAAGCTGGTTGCCGACTCTTCCTTCATGATGGAATAATTTTCCACCATATTGGAATTTTGAGCAAGCAACAAAACCTCTAGACCCCAACAACTACCCCGGCCTCCCTCTTCACCCCACAATGGCCCGCGGCAGCAGATGCCTTTCACCTGCCGCGCACCATGCCCCCATCCAGCCCCCGTTCCAAGCCCGTTCAACACCTGCGCGTCTCCGACGTGCGTGGACTTGCACGCCTGGCTGCCGATGCGACTACAGGTGTCGCGCGCATCACCGAAGGCGTGCACCAGTCCGTGCTGGGCACCCTGGGCCTCCCGGGCGGCGCGGCGCCGGGTCAAACCCGGGGCCTGACCGGACTTGTCTACAAGAGCGTGCGGGGCGTAACGCAACTGGTGGCCGGCGGCATCGACATGGTGCTGGCCCGCCTGGCGCCATGGCTGGATGCACCCGGCAATGCGCCGGCGGCTTCTTCCGCTGAACGCGAAGCCGTTCTGGCCGCGCTCAACGGCGTACTGGGTGACCAGCTGGCCGAGGGCCAAAATCCTTTGGCCACCGCCATGGGCCTGCGCTACGAAGGCCAGCCTCTCACGCCCGAGGCCATGGCTTCCATTCCGGCGTCCGCCGGCACCAAGGTGCTGCTCCTGGTGCATGGCCTGTGCATGAACGATCTGCAGTGGTCCCGCGAAGGCCATGACCACGGCGCACATCTCGCCGCGGCGCTGGGCTACACACCTGTTTACCTGCGCTACAACACGGGGCTGCACACATCCGCCAACGGGCGCATGTTGGCCGACCAGCTGGAGCATCTCGTTGCCCAATGGCCGCATCCGCTGCAGGAGTTGACGCTGCTGACGCACAGCATGGGCGGCCTGGTTGCGCGCAGCGCGTGCCACTACGCCTCGCAGGCCGGCCATCGCTGGCCGCAGCATTTGAAGAACCTGGTTTTTCTCGGCACACCGCACCACGGTGCGCCGCTGGAGCGTGCGGGCAACTGGGTCGACGTGCTCCTGGCCAGCACGCCTTACTCACGGCCGTTCGCCAAGCTCGCCAGGATGCGCAGCGCAGGCATCACCGACCTGCGCCATGGCCACGTCGGTGATGCCGACTGGCAGGGCCGCGACCGCTTTCGCCACGGCCCCGACCCGCGCCAGCCCGTGCCGCTGCCGCCAGGCGTGGCCTGCTACAGCGTGGCCGCGACGCTGGCCGCCAAACGCAGCCCGCTGGCTGAACGCCTGGTCGGTGATGGCCTCGTCCCGCTGCGCAGCGCCCTGGGCCAGCACGACCAGCGGCAGCATCAACTCGCCTTCACGCCCGAGCGGCAATGCGTGGTGTACCGCACCGGCCATATGGAACTATTGAGCCAGCCTGCCGTGGCGCAACAGCTTGAACGCTGGCTTGGCCTGACCCCCACGGTCGCTCACTTCGTGTAGCTCCCTGCCCCCCGAGGGGGCCGCATTTCGCCTTGGGGCGGCCCGGCGGCGAAACCTAACCTGCAGCCAACCGAGCCAGCGCCTCGCGCTTGCCCAGCTTCCTGATGGCGGCAATCGCCTGGAGCTGGCTGGCACGAGGATAGGCCTTGCCCGCTTCCCACTTGTAGACTGACTGGCCCGAAACCCCGATCAGCTTGCCCATCGCCTCGGCCGACAGGCCTAGCTTTTTGCGCAGTGTGGCAAAGCCGTCGGTGCGAAAGCGCAACTTGACCGATTCGCTTTCGGCCGGCAGCGCCGATGCAGCCTTGGAGGTGGCAGTCTTGCCCAGGCGCTTGGTCTGCTGCTCAAGCGCAATGATGCGTCGCTTCAAGCTGGCAATCTCGGAACGATACTGCGCGGTGGACTTGCGCAAGTGATCAAGTTCACCACGCAATTCCTTGCGGGCCACGCGTGCAATTTCGCCCTTCAGGGCTGCTACTAGGTTTGGCATGGGGCATATGCTAACCGTTCGATGATGCGGGATTGGCTCGGAGCACCGGTCGCTGCCCACGCCAGCGCAGCCTTTCGCAGAGCTGCGGAAACCTCGCAATTTGCCCTCCAGACTTGAAACCGTCACAAAAGCCCTTATCATTAGCACTCGTTGGATTTGAGTGCTAACACCATTTCCACGCAGATTAGCAAGCGCCAACTTACGTGCCGCTTGATTTCTCAAACCATTGTTGCAAAACCAGGAGATGCAATGAAACTTCGCCCCCTGCACGATCGCGTGATCGTCAAGCGTATTGACAGCGAAACCAAGACCGCCTCTGGCATCGTCATCCCCGACGCCGCCGCCGAAAAGCCCGACCAGGGTGAAGTCCTGGCCGTCGGCCCCGGCAAGCGCAACGACAAGGGCGACCTGAGCCCCGTCGGCGTGAAGGTCGGCGACCGCGTGCTGTTCGGCAAGTACAGCGGCCAGACCGTCAAGGTCGAAGGCGACGAGCTGCTTGTCATGAAAGAAGAAGACCTGTTTGCGGTCGTCGAAAAGTAAATTGCAAAGCAATTTACTTTCGTCGCAGGCTAACTTTGCGAAGCAAAGTTAAGGGGCAAGGCCCCGGCCGAAGACAGAAGTAATCCATTTCCCATTTAACTGAATTTCTGGAGTAATCAACATGGCAGCAAAAGACGTAGTCTTCGGCGGTGACGCCCGCGCACGCATGGTCGAGGGTGTGAACATCCTGGCCAACGCGGTCAAAGTGACCCTGGGCCCCAAGGGCCGCAACGTGGTGCTCGAGCGCTCTTTCGGCGCCCCCACCGTGACCAAGGACGGTGTGTCCGTGGCCAAGGAAATCGAGCTCAAGGACAAGCTGCAGAACATGGGCGCGCAAATGGTCAAGGAAGTTGCTTCCAAGACCAGCGACATCGCCGGTGACGGCACCACCACCGCGACCGTGTTGGCCCAAGCCATCGTTCGCGAAGGCATGAAGTACGTGGCCGCCGGCATGAACCCGATGGACCTGAAGCGCGGCATCGACAAGGCTGTGACGGCCCTGGTCGCCGAGCTGAAGAAGGCCTCCAAGGCCACCACCACTTCCAAGGAAATCGCGCAAGTCGGCTCGATCTCGGCCAACAGCGACGAAGCCATCGGCAAGATCATCGCTGACGCGATGGACAAGGTCGGCAAGGAAGGCGTGATCACCGTGGAAGACGGCAAGTCGCTGGACAGCGAACTGGACGTCGTCGAAGGCATGCAATTCGACCGCGGCTACCTGTCGCCCTACTTCATCAACAACCCGGAAAAACAATCGGCGTTGCTGGAAAACCCGTTCGTGCTGCTGTTCGACAAGAAGATCAGCAACATCCGCGACCTGCTGCCCACGCTGGAGCAAGTCGCCAAGGCCGGCCGTCCGCTGCTCATCGTTGCCGAAGAAGTCGAAGGCGAAGCCCTGGCTACCTTGGTCGTGAACACGATCCGTGGCATCCTGAAGGTAGTCGCTGTCAAGGCGCCTGGCTTCGGTGACCGCCGCAAGGCCATGCTGGAAGACATCGCCATCCTCACGGGCGGCAAGGTCATCGCTGAAGAAGTGGGCCTGACGCTCGAGAAGGTGACCCTGGCCGACCTGGGCCAGGCCAAGCGCATCGAAGTGGGCAAGGAAAACACCACCATCATCGACGGCGCCGGCGCCGGCGGCGACATCGAAGCCCGCGTGAAGCAAATCCGCGTGCAGATCGAGGAAGCCACCAGCGACTACGACCGTGAGAAGCTGCAAGAGCGCGTGGCCAAGCTGGCCGGCGGTGTTGCCGTGATCAAGGTCGGTGCCGCCACCGAAGTGGAAATGAAGGAAAAGAAGGCCCGCGTGGAAGACGCGCTGCACGCCACCCGCGCTGCCGTGGAAGAAGGCATCGTGGCCGGCGGTGGCGTTGCCCTGCTGCGCGCCAAGCAAGCTGCTGGCACCATCAAGGGT
>DATILI010000228.1:0-18289 GCA_035476635.1 Burkholderiaceae bacterium
ACCTTCTGCATGGTCTGCTCGCTCATGTTGGTGGTCTTGGTGACCGAACGGCCCAGGAACACTTCGCCTTCATTCTCGGCATAGACCATCGGACCGAGCGCCTCGGTCATGCCGTAGCGCATCACCATGTCGCGTGCGATCTGGGTCGCGCGTTCGAAGTCGTTGGAGGCACCGGTGGTCATCTGGTTCATGAACACTTCTTCGGCGATGCGGCCACCGAACAGCATGCTGATCTGGTTCAGCATGTAGTCGCGGTCGTAGCTGTAGCGGTCTTGCGCCGGCAGGCTCATGGTCACGCCCAGGGCGCGGCCACGCGGAATGATGGTGACCTTGTGAACCGGGTCGCACTTGGGCAGCAGCTTGCCGATGAGCGCGTGGCCGGACTCGTGGTAGGCCGTGTTGCGGCGCTCTTCCTCGGGCATGACCATGCTCTTGCGCTCGGGGCCCATGATGATCTTGTCCTTGGCCTTCTCGAAGTCCTGCATCTCCACCACGCGGGCATTGCGGCGCGCAGCCATCAAGGCGGCTTCGTTGCAGAGATTGGCCAGGTCCGCGCCGGACATGCCGGGCGTGCCACGGGCAATGATGCTGGCGTTGACGTCTTGTCCGATTGGCACCTTGCGCATGTGCACGTTCAGGATCTGTTCGCGACCGCGGATGTCGGGCAGAGTCACGTAGACCTGGCGGTCGAAACGGCCCGGGCGCAGCAGCGCGGCGTCCAGGATGTCGGGCCGGTTGGTGGCCGCCACGACGATCACGCCGAGGTTGGTTTCAAAGCCGTCCATCTCGACCAGCATCTGGTTGAGGGTTTGTTCGCGTTCATCGTTGCCACCGCCCAGACCGGCGCCACGCTGGCGGCCGACCGCGTCGATTTCATCGATGAAGATGATGCAAGGGGCGTTCTTCTTGGCGTTTTCAAACATGTCGCGTACACGGGCCGCCCCCACGCCAACGAACATTTCCACGAAGTCCGAACCCGAAATGCTGAAGAAAGGAACCTTGGCCTCGCCGGCAATGCCCTTGGCAAGCAAGGTCTTGCCGGTGCCGGGGGGGCCGACCAGCAACAGGCCGCGCGGGATGCGCCCGCCGAGTTTCTGGAATTTCTGCGGGTCCTTCAGGAAGTCGACGACTTCCTTGACTTCTTCCTTGGCTTCATCGCACCCGGCCACGTCGGCGAACGTGACCTGATTGTTGTTTTCGTCCAGCATGCGCGCCTTGCTCTTGCCAAAGCTGAAGGCACCGCCCTTGCCGCCGCCTTGCATCTGGCGCATGAAATAGATCCAGACGCCGATCAAGAGCAGCATCGGTCCCCAGCTGACCAGCAAGGTCATGAGGAGCGAGCCTTCTTCGCGCGGCTTGACGTCGAACTTGACGCCGTTGTTGATCAGGTCACCGACCAGACCGCGGTCGAGGTAGGTGGCCGTGGTGCGCACCTTGCGGTCATCGTTGGTGACGGCGACGATCTCGGTGCCGCCCTGGCCTTCCTGGATGATGGCGCTCTTGATGCGATTGCTGCGAACTTCTTCAAGGAAGTCGGAATAACCAATGGCACCGGCGCCAGCGGCGCCTCGGGTATCGAATTGTTTGAACACCGTGAACAGCACCATGGCGATCACGAGCCAGACGGCAATTTTGGAAAACCACGGATTGTTCAAGTAGGGCTCCGATAGCGAAACTGAGGGGACTGGACGTACTTGAAGATCATTTTAGGCGTTTCAAGTCCTGAAATCGGCCTTTTGCCCTCTGCAACCCGAGGGATTACTAGGGATTAGGCCTTCTTGACGCCGATGCCCACCACAAAGGTCTCCGATGATTTGTCGCGCGAGGCCTTGGGCTTGATCGGCTTGACGACCTTGAAGCTCTCCTTGAAAAGCTTGACCAACTGGCTGTAACCGCTGCCGTGGAACACCTTGACTACCAGCGCACCCTCGGGCTTGAGGTGGTTCTGGCTGAATTCGACGGCGAGTTCGACCAGGTGGGCGATGCGCGCTGCGTCGGCAGACTCGATGCCCGAGAGATTGGGCGCCATGTCGGAAACCACGACATCCGCTTTCCTGCCCTGCATCTCGCGCTCCAGTTTTTGAAGCACTTCGGGCTCCCGGAAGTCGCCCATCAGAAAGCGCACGCCCTCGACCGGCTCCATTGGGAGAATGTCCAGAGCGATGATGGTGCCGTTGAGTTCACCCACGGCAGCGCCGCTGGGCGAAAGCTTGCGCCGCACGTACTGGCTCCAGGCTCCGGGGGCGCTGCCCAGGTCGACGACCAGGTGGCCAGGCTTGATCAGCCCCAGGGATTCGTCGATCTCCTTGAGCTTGAAGGCGGCCCGGGCGCGATAACCCTCTTTTGCCGCCAACTTCACATAGGGGTCGTTGACGTGGTCGTTAAGCCACGCCTTGTTGACCTTCTTGCTTTTGGTTTTTACTTTCATCCTGCCTCGATAATAGGGCCATGCCCCAAATACAACTTACCCCTGCCCAGCGCAAGGTTCACCGCGCTGAAGCGCATCACCTGGCCCCGGTGGTGATGATCGGTTCCGATGGCTTGACCGCCGCCATCAAAAAAGAAACCGATGCCGCGCTCAACGCCCACGGGCTGATCAAGATCCGCGTGCTCGGCGACGACCGGACACAGCGCGAGCAAATGTTCCAGGCCCTGGCCGACGAACTCGGCGCGGCGCCGATCCAGCACATCGGCAAGCTGCTGGTGCTGTGGCGGCCCCAGCCCGAGAAAGAGCGAGCGCCGGACGAAGATCGTATGCCCGGTCCGCGCGACGTCAAGGTTCTCAAATACAGCAAGCGCGGCGGCCAACGGCCCGAAGTGCGCACGCTGCGTGTGCTGGGGAATCAGCGCCTGACGCCCGGCGGTCAAGTCAAGCGCGCCAAGCCCAAGCAGAAATCGATCAAGAAGCGCAGCCAGACCTGAGCCGCCATTGCGGGCTTGACCCGTCAGGAGGTCTCCGCGCCTTGCGCTGCAGGCAGAGCGTGGCCCATACCGGCGAATTGCCACAACACCCCGCCGGCGCACAGCCATTGCAGCGCATACATTCCGCTGCCCAGGCTGTGCCAAAGCTGAAGGTTTTCGCGCGCCACGATCCGGGGCGCCACGGCGAACTCGGCCAGCAAGGCCAGCAACAAGCCGGCCAAGACGAGAATCAGGGTGATCGGCGGCCATGGCGCGCCGGCCGTGACTTCCTTGGACCTGGACAGCATCAATACAAGCAAGCCGCAGCCGACCGAAACCCAGGTTTGCGCCGCGAACAACCGGGCCGCCATGGAGCCGGCCATCGCCGGACTCGGCAAATACGCAAACAGCAGCGGCACCACCAGGAAGCCGACCGTCGTCAGGCTGCCCCACCAGAGGGCGGCCACGAGCACCGGGAAACGCGCCACCAGCCGTTGCAGCATGTTCAGACGTAGCTCACGGCCACGATTTCATAGTGCTTCACGCCGCCCGGCGCCTGCACTTCGGCAGTGTCGCCTTCTTCCTTGCCAATCAATGCACGCGCTATCGGGCTGCTGATATTGATCAGGCCAAACTTGAGGTCGGCTTCGTCCTCACCGACGATCTGGTACTTCACGGTGTCGCCGGAGTCTGTTTCCTCCAGCTCGACCGTGGTACCGAAAACCACTTTGCCGCCGGCATCCACCGTGCTCGGATCGATGATCTGCGCGGCCGACAACTTGCCTTCGATTTCCTGGATGCGGCCTTCGATGAAGCCCTGGCGGTCCTTTGCCGCTTCATATTCGGCGTTTTCGCTCAGATCGCCCTGCGCACGCGCTTCCGCGATGGCATTGATGACCCAGGGGCGGTCCACAGTCTTCAGCCGCTGCAACTCTTCCTTGAGCTTTTCGGCACCGCGTTTGGTAATGGGGATGGTAGTAGCCACAGTCTCTCTTTCGAACTTCTTCAGCCGCACGCTGCGCGGCCGGGCCCAGGCGCATGGTGGCGCAAACACTGCGCAATGGCCGGGCAAAAAAGGAAACCGCCGCGCGTTTCCGGGCGGCGGTGTGTCAGGGCGTCATTATGCCGCGATCATGGGACGCAATTCAAGCTGCCAGCCGAATCAGGCTGCCAGCTGCGCGTGCAGCTCCTGCACTGAATAAACGTCCAGGTTGTCCATGTACTTCATGCCTTCCACCGCGGCTTCGGCGCCGGCAATGGTGGTGAAGGTGGTCACGCGGGCCAGCAGCGACGAGGTACGGATCTGGCGCGAATCGGCGATCGCGTTGCGGCGCTCCTCCACAGTGTTGATGACCAGCGCAATCTCGTTGTTCTTGATCATGTCCACGATGTGCGGGCGGCCTTCCGTGACCTTGTTCACCGTCACGCAGGCGATGCCGGCGGCATTGACGGCCGCCGCAGTGCCCTTGGTGGCCACCAGCTCGAAGCCCAGGGCCACCAGCTGGCGCGCCACCTCGACGGCGCGCGGCTTGTCGTTGTTCTTGACCGAGATGAACACCTTGCCGGTGGACTTGCCGTCGGCCGTGAACGGCCGCGGCAGCTTGGTGCCGGCGCCGATTTGCGATTTCACGAAGGCTTCGCCAAAGGTCTTGCCCACGCCCATCACCTCGCCGGTGGACTTCATCTCGGGGCCAAGAATCGTGTCCACGCCCGGGAACTTGACGAACGGGAACACGGCCTCCTTCACGCTGAAGTACGGCGGCGTCACTTCCTTCGTGATGCCCTGGCTCGCCAGCGTCTGGCCGGCCATGCAGCGCGCCGCGACCTTGGCCAGCTGGATGCCCGTGGCCTTGGACACATAGGGCACGGTGCGCGAGGCGCGCGGGTTCACTTCCAGCACATAGATCACATCCTTGCCATCTACGTTCTGGATAGCGAACTGCACGTTCATGAGGCCGACCACCTGCAAGGCACCCGCCATGGCGGCGGACTGGCGCTTGAGTTCGGCCACGGTCTCCTCGCTCAGGCTGTACGGCGGCAACGAGCAGGCCGAGTCGCCGCTGTGCACACCGGCTTGCTCGATGTGCTCCATCACGCCACCGATGAAGGTCTTGCCCTCGGGGTCGCGCAGGCAATCCACGTCGCATTCGATGGCGTCGTTCAGGAAGCGGTCCAGCAGCACCGGCGAATCGTTGCTGACCTTTACCGCTTCGCGCATGTAGCGCTCCAGGTCGCGCTGCTCGTGCACGATTTCCATGGCACGGCCGCCCAGCACGTAGCTGGGACGCACCACCAGGGGATAGCCCAGCGTCGCCGCCTTTTCCAGCGCTTCGGCTTCGGTGCGCGCGGTGGCATTGGGCGGCTGTTTGAGGTTCAACTCGCGCAGCAGCGCGGAGAAGCGCTCGCGGTCTTCGGCGGCATCGATCATGTCGGGCGAGGTGCCGATGATCGGCACGCCTTCGGCTTCCAGGCCGAGCGCGAGCTTGAGCGGCGTCTGGCCGC
The DNA here is from genome assembly GCA_035476635.1 of Burkholderiaceae bacterium. Lineage (GTDB taxonomy): Bacteria > Pseudomonadota > Gammaproteobacteria > Burkholderiales > Burkholderiaceae_C > DATILI01. Next base: position 5,404 of record DATILI010000228.1, read on the forward strand.
CGTACTGCACGATCACGCCGGTGGGCTTTTCCTTGTCGACGATCTCCAGCACGTCTTCCAAGGTCAGCGGCTCAAAGTACAGGCGGTCGCTGGTGTCGTAGTCGGTCGAAACGGTTTCGGGGTTGCAATTGACCATGATGGTCTCGTAGCCGTCTTCGCGCATCGCGAGGGCCGCGTGCACGCAGCAATAGTCGAACTCGATGCCCTGGCCGATGCGGTTCGGTCCGCCGCCCAGCACCATGATCTTCTTGTTGTTGGTCGGCGCGGCCTCGCACTCTTCCTCGTAGGTCGAGTACATGTAGGCGGTGTTGGTCGCGAACTCGGCGGCGCAGGTATCCACGCGCTTGTAGACCGGCCGCACATTCAGCGCACGGCGCGCCTCGCGCAGCGCCTTCTCGGTGGTCTTCAGCAGCTTGGCCAGGCGCCGGTCGGAGAAGCCCTTCTTCTTGAGCATGCGCAGTGTGCCCGCGTCCAGCGAAGCGAGCGCGCCCCCTCCTCCATCTGCGCCCTTGTCCAGGGCAAGCTGGTCGAGCTCCAGCTCGATCTTCACGATCTCCTCGATCTGCACCAGGAACCATTTGTCGATCTTGGTCAGGTCATGCACTTCGTCCAGCGTCATGCCCAGCGCAAACGCGTCGCCCACGTACCAGATGCGGTCGGGGCCGGGTTCGCCCAGTTCCTTTTCGAGCACTTCGCGGTCTTGCGTTTTCTCATTCATGCCGTCGACGCCGACCTCCAGGCCGCGCAAGGCCTTCTGGAACGACTCCTGGAAGGTGCGGCCCATGGCCATGACCTCGCCCACCGATTTCATCTGCGTCGTCAGGCGCGAATCGGCGGTCGGGAATTTCTCGAAGGCAAAACGCGGGATCTTGGTGACCACGTAGTCGATGCTGGGCTCAAAGCTCGCGGGCGTGGCGCCACCGGTGATCTCGTTGCGCAGCTCGTCCAGCGTGTAGCCCACGGCCAGCTTGGCCGCGACCTTCGCAATGGGAAAACCCGTGGCCTTCGATGCCAAGGCCGAGGAGCGCGACACGCGCGGATTCATCTCGATCACGATCATGCGACCGTCCTTCGGATTGACCGAGAACTGCACGTTCGAGCCACCCGTGTCCACACCGATCTCGCGCAGCACCGCGAGGCTGGCGTTGCGCATGATCTGGTATTCCTTGTCGGTCAGCGTCTGCGCCGGGGCCACGGTGATCGAGTCGCCGGTGTGCACGCCCATCGGGTCCAGGTTTTCGATCGAGCAGATGATGATGCAGTTGTCAGCCTTGTCGCGCACCACCTCCATCTCGTACTCTTTCCAGCCGAGCAGCGACTCTTCGATCAGCAGCTCGTTGGTCGGCGAGGCTTCCAGGCCGCGCTTGCAGATGGTCTCGAACTCTTCCGGGTTGTAGGCGATGCCGCCGCCCGTGCCGCCGAGCGTGAAGCTGGGGCGAATCACGGTAGGAAAGCCCACGCTCTTCTGCACACCCCAGGCTTCTTCCATCGAATGCGCGATGCCGGAGCGGGCCGAGCCCAGGCCGATCTTGGTCATCGCGTCCTTGAACTTCAGGCGGTCCTCGGCTTTGTCGATGGCCTCGGGCGTGGCGCCTATGAGTTCGACCTTGTATTTGTCCAGCACGCCGTTGTGCCACAGGTCCAGCGCGCAATTCAGTGCGGTCTGGCCCCCCATGGTGGGCAGGATGGCGTCCGGGCGCTCCTTGGCGATGATCTTCTCGACTGTCTGCCAAGTGATGGGCTCGATGTAGGTCACGTCGGCCGTGGCCGGGTCGGTCATGATCGTCGCGGGATTGCTGTTGATCAGGATGACCTTGTAGCCCTCTTCACGCAGCGCCTTGCAGGCCTGCACGCCCGAGTAGTCGAACTCGCAGGCCTGGCCGATGATGATCGGGCCGGCGCCGATGATGAGGATGCTCTTGATGTCTGTGCGCTTAGGCATTCTTGTATTTCTCCATCGAAGCCGTGAAGCGGTCAAAAAGGTAGCCGATGTCGTGCGGCCCGGGCGAGGCTTCCGGGTGGCCCTGGAAGCAGAACGCGGGCTTGTCGGTGCGGGCCAGGCCTTGCAGCGTGCCGTCGAACAGGCTGACGTGCGTGGCGCGCAGGTTCGGGCCGAGAGTTTTCTCATCGACAGCGAAGCCGTGGTTCTGGCTGGTGATGCTCACGCGGCCGTTGTCCAGGTCTTTCACCGGATGGTTGGCGCCGTGGTGGCCGAACTTCATCTTGAAGGTCTTGGCGCCCGAGGCCAGCGCCATGATCTGGTGGCCGAGACAGATGCCGAATGTGGGAATGCCGGTTTCGATGAGTTCGCGCGTGGCGTCGATCGCGTAGTCGCAAGGCTCCGGATCGCCGGGGCCGTTGGACAGGAAGATGCCATCGGGCTTCAAGGCCAGGGCCTCCTTGGCACCGGCCTGCGCCGGCACCACGGTGACCTTGCAGCCGCGTTCAGCCAGCATGCGCAGGATGTTCTTCTTCACACCGTAGTCAAAGGCGACCACGTGGAACCTCGGTGCGGCCTGCGTTCCGTAGCCCGGCTTGCCGTCACCCTTGAAGAGTTGCCACTCGGTCTGGGTCCAGTGGTAGGGCTTGGTTACCGATACGACCTTGGCCAGGTCCAGTCCGGCCATGTTGGGTGCGCCCTTGGCGGCTGCGATGGCCGCGTCGATCGCGGCCTGGCTGACCGCAACGCCAGCTGCCAGGCCGACGATGCAGCCGTTTTGCGCTCCGTTGGTACGCAACAGGCGGGTCAGCTTGCGGGTGTCGATGTTGGCGATGGCCACCGTGTTTTCGCGGACCAGGTATTGCGACAAGGTCAGGGTCGAACGGAAGTTGGATGCCAGAAGCGGCAAGTCCTTGATGATGAGGCCTGCGGCATGGACTTTTTCAGCTTCGACGTCTTCCTCGTTGACACCGTAGTTGCCGATGTGCGGATACGTGAGCGTCACGATCTGCTGGCAGTAGCTCGGGTCAGTGAGGATTTCCTGGTAGCCGGTCATGGCGGTGTTGAACACCACCTCGCCGACCGTGGAGCCGGTAGCTCCGATCGAATTGCCAATAAAGACCGTGCCGTCTGCGAGCGCCAGGATGGCTGCGGGAAAGGCTCCCTGTTGAGACAAAAGCACTGGGTTCTCCGGGTTGGTTACGGTTACGCCCAAACGCACTCAAGAGGAGACTCTCGGTTGCTGCTTTTGTTAGGGAGATGGCTTGATTGCGCTAGGCGTAGAGGGGTTTGCGGGAAAGCCCTTGATTATAGCCGAGCCGCTGCAGGGCGAAGCCCCGGGAGACAAGATTTCGGGCCCAATCCTGGGGGCATTCATGGGGTATTAGCACTTGCAATGGCCACCGAAACAGCACTGGCATGCAGGCAGATCGCGGCCGCCGCGGCCACGTTCAGCGATTCCTCGCCGCCGGGCTGGGCAATGCGCACGGCCAGGCTGGCCCTGGCTGCCAGCGCTTCGCACACGCCCTGCCCTTCGTGGCCCATCGCCCAGGCACACGGATAAGGGAGTTTTTGCGCTTGCAACAAGCCGCCAATGTGCGAGCTGGTGACGACGATGGGAATCTCCAGTGCATCCAGCGCCGCGAGATCAGCACCCTCCACCAGCCGCAAGCCGAAATGCGCGCCCATCCCGGCGCGCAGGACCTTCTGGCTCCACAAGGCCGCCGTGCCCTTGAGCGCGACGACCTGGCTGAAGCCGAACGCGGCGGCACTGCGCAGGATCGAGCCCACATTGCCGGCGTCCTGTACGCGGTCGAGGATTACCGTGGCTTCGGTTGGTGCCACGCCCGCGGCGGATGGCAGATCCAGCACGAAACCCATGCGGGCTGGTGACTCCAGCGCGCTGATCCCGGAGAACAAGGCATCCGCCAGAACTATGTTTTTCAGAGCCGCGTGCGCCCAGCCAGCACTGGCCGTTGGCCAATACGATTCCGAGAACACAGCCACAGCCGGCTTCTGGCCACGCACCAGCGCCGCGCTGCATAAATGGTCGCCCTCCAGCCATACACGCCCCAATTTGCGGTAGGCCGTGCTGTCATGCGCCAGCTTACGCAACTCCTTGATGAGCGGGTTGTCGTGCGAACTGATGTGGACGGTCGTGTCAGAGGTCATCGCAATACCTCGGCCACCGGCGCGAACGAACGGCGGTGCTGCGGGCAGGCGCCATGCGTGCGCAGCGCAGCCATGTGCTCCGCTGTACCGTAGCCCTTGTGCTCGGCAAAACCATACTGCGGGTACTGGTGGTGAAACTCCGCGCACCAGCGGTCGCGGTGGACCTTGGCCAGAATCGACGCTGCGGAAATTGCGGGCACCTTGGTATCGCCTTTGACGATGGCTTCGGCCAGGACATCCAGTGTCGGCAGCCGGTTGCCGTCGACCAGCACCTTGACCGGTTTCAGCCGCAGGCCCATCACCGCCCGGCGCATCGCCAGCATCGTGGCCTGGAGAATATTGAGCTGGTCGATTTCCTCGACGCTGGCCTCGGCGATCGAGCAGCACAGCGCCTTGGCGCGGATTTCGTCGTACAGGCGCTCACGCGTCAATGGCGTCAGCGTCTTGGAATCGGCCAAACCCCGGATCGGATGCAGATCGTCAAGAATCACCGCGGCGGCCACCACCGGGCCGGCCAGCGGCCCACGCCCGGCCTCGTCCACGCCGGCCATGAGTCCTGGGATATCCCAGACCAGCGTGGCCTGCTCAGCCTTCAAGAATTTTCTGGATCGCATCGGTCGCCAGTGTCGCGGTATCGCGCTGCAGCTGCGCATGCAGCGCGCCAAATCGTTGTTGCAAAGCCGTGATTCTCTCAGGTGCCTGCAACCATTCAAGCACCGAAGCGGCCAAGGCCGGCGGCGTGGCCGCGTGCTGCAAAAGCTCGGGGACGACGAATTCGCCGCACAGGATGTTGGGCAGGCCCACCCAGGGCTGAAGTTGCTTGGATCGCATGATGCGCCACGACAGCCAGTGCATGTTGTAGGCGATCACCATGGGCCGCTTGAAAAGCGCCGCCTCCAGCGTGGCGGTGCCGCTGGCGATCAATGTGACATCACAGGCCGCGAGCGCCGCGTGGGACTGGCCGCCCAGGATCCGCAGGTTGCGCGACAAGCCCGCCGCCCGCGCCGCGCTTTCTATGGCGTCTTTCAGCCCGGCAATCGCGGGGACTACAAATTGAACAGCAGGCCGGGCCTGCTGAATCAGCGCCGCGGCTTGAAAGAACCGCAACGCCAGGTATTTCACTTCCGACTTGCGGCTGCCGGGCAGAATGGCCACAACCTGGTCTTCATCCCGCAGCCCCAGGGCAACGCGCGCAGCGCGCTTGTCGGGCGTCATGGGAATCACGTTGGCCAGGGGGTGGCCTACATAGGTTGCCGCCACGCCGTGCTGCGCGAGAAGAGCAGGCTCAAACGGGAAGATGCACAGCACATGGTCGACGCTGCGCCGGATCTTCTCGACGCGCTCGGCTCGCCAGGCCCAGATCGAAGGGCAGACGAAATGGACGGTCTTGATGCCCTGCGCCTTGAGTGCGGCCTCGAGGTCCAGGTTGAAGTCCGGCGCATCGACGCCCACAAACATGTCGATCTTGTTGTTCGTGCCCAGCAGCCGCTCGCGCAGTGAGTTGCGAATGCCCGCGATCTCACGGTAGTGGCGCAAGACTTCCACATAGCCGCGAACGGCCAGCTTTTCACTTGGCCAATCGGCCTGGAAACCTTGGGCCTGCATCTGTGGCCCGCCGATACCGCTGGCGGCCATGGCAGGCCAGCGCTGGCGCATACCCGCAAGCAAGAGGCCTGCGAGCAGGTCACCCGACGTTTCGCCGGCAACCATGGCGAACCGGGGGTCTGCCATGCGATCAGCGCGCGATGCCGCGGGTAACCTGGTCCAGGAACCAGGTCATCAGGTCGACGTCTTCGGCCGCTTCGGGTGTGGATACCGCCAACGCCGCAATCGCCCCCCGGGCTTGCTCCAGCGTTTTTCCGTCGCGGTACAGCAAGCGGTGCATCTGCTTGACCACGGCAATCCGCTCGGCCGAGAACCCGCCGCGGCGCAGGCCGATGACGTTGAACCCGCGCACCGCGAGCGGATTGCCATCGACCAGCATATAGGGCGGCACGTCCTGCGTCACCGCGCTTGCAAAGCCCAGCATCGCGCGTGCGCCCACCTTGACGAATTGATGCACGCCGGTCAGACCACCAACGGTCACATGGTCGCCGATGTGAACGTGGCCTGCCAGCGTGGCGTTGTTCGCAAGGACGTTGTGGTTTCCCACCTGGCAGTCGTGCGCGATGTGCACATAGGCCATGATCCAGTTGTCGCTGCCTACCCGCGTGACGCCAACGTCGCCGGGCGAGCCGATGTTGAAGGTGCAGAACTCGCGGATGGTGTTTCGGTCGCCGATGGTGAGCTCACAGGGTTCGCCAGCGTACTTCTTATCTTGCGGAACCGCGCCCAGCGAGTTGAACTGGAAAATCCGGTTGTCGCGGCCGATGGTCGTGCGGCCCTCGATCACGCAATGCGCGCCGACCGTGGTGCCCGCGCCGATCTTCACGTACGGCCCCAGCACCGCGTAGGGGCCGACGCTGACCGACGAATCGAGTTCGGCCTTGGGGTCGACAATCGCCGTGGAATGGATCGCTGTCACGCTGCTGCCCGCTATTCGCCCATCAGGCAATGGTGCGCATGGTGCACATCAGCTCGGCCTCGCAGGCGATGTTTTCACCCACGTGCGCCACACCGTTGAACTTGAAGATGCCGGACTTCATCCGCCCCAGCGTCACGCTCATCACGAGTTGGTCGCCTGGCTCCACGGGGCGCTTGAAGCGCGCACCATCGATGCCGGCAAAGTAGAAGACCGACTTGTCGTCCGCCACCACCCCCAGGGTTTCGAAAGCGAGCAGCGCCGCGACCTGGGCCATGGCCTCCAGCATCATGACGCCGGGCATCACCGGCCGGTGCGGAAAGTGGCCCGTGAAAAAGGGCTCGTTGATCGTGACGTTCTTCAACGCCTTGATACTCTTGCCTTTTTCGAGCTCCAGCACCCGGTCCACCAGCAGGATCGGGTAGCGGTGTGGCAGCTTCTTGAGGATTTGATGAATGTCCATCATGGTTTTATCTGTTTCTCCAGAGCCTTGATCCGCTCACGCAGTCCATGCAACTGCTTGAGGGTCGCGGCATTTTTTTCCCAGGTTGCATTGTCGTCGATGGGAAACATGCCGGTGTACTGCCCTGGCTTCAAAATCGATCGCGTGACCACGGTGGCCGCCGAAATATGAACATGGTCCGCCAACGTCAGGTGGCCCAGCACGATGGCGCCGCCGCCTACCGTGCAGTGCGCGCCAATCGTGGCGCTGCCGGCCACGCCGACGCAGCCGGCCATGGCCGTGTGCTTGCCGACGCGCACGTTGTGGGCGATCTGGATCAGGTTGTCGAGCTTGACGCCGTCTTCGATCACGGTGTCTTGCAAAGCGCCGCGGTCGATGCAGGTGTTGGCGCCGATTTCCACATCATTGCCGATCTGCACCGCGCCCAGCTGTTCGATTTTTTCCCAGGCCCCGCCGTTCGGCGCAAAACCGAAACCATCCGCTCCCAGCACCACACCCGGATGCAGGATGCAACGCTCGCCGACAATGCAATCCTCGCCGACCACGACGCGCGCCTTGAGCACCGAGCCGGCACCAATACGCGCGCCCCGCTCGACCACGCAAAGCGCACCGATGGAAGCGCTGGGGTCGACAAAGGCTTGCGGGTCGATCACGGCGCTGGGATGAATGCGCGGGCCGATGGCCTTGGCGTGCGCGCGCTTCCAGAGCTGGGTCGCGCGGGCGAAATAGAGGTAGGGCTGCGCCGCCACGATGCAGGCGCCTTGGCCGCCTGAACGAGCCCTGGCGGCATCCTGCATGGCCTCGCCGACAATCACGCAGCCTGCCTGCGACGCGACAAGCTGGGACTGGTACTTGGGGTGGCTCAGGAAACTGAGATCGGCGGGAGTGGCGGATTCCAGCGGTGCCAGGCTTTCGATCTGCAAATCGGGGTCGCCATACAGCGAGCCGCCGAGCGCATCAACGATCGAACCTAGACGCAGTGCCACACCTTGTTCGCCTTTCGGACTGCTTACTTGCCGTTGCTGGCGTTCAGCGCCTTGATCACCTTGTCGGTGATGTCGTGTTTGGGATTGATGTAGACGGCCTCTTGCAGGATCACATCGTACTTCTCGGCCTCGGCGACCTGCTTGACCACTTTGTTGGCGCGCTCCAGCACCTGCTGCAGCTCTTCATTCTTGCGGGAATTGAGGTCTTCCTGGAACTCGCGGCGCTTGCGCTGGAAATCGCGGTCCTGGTCCACCAGCTGTTTTTGGCGCGCATTGCGCTGGGCTTCCGACAGGGTGGGCGCTTCGCGTTCGAACTTGTCGGACGCCGACTTCAGCGTATTGCCGAAGTCAACCAGCTCCTTCTCCCGCTTGGCGAACTCCTGTTCGAGCTTCGTTTGCGCCATCTTGGCGGTGGCCGCTTCCTTGAAGATGCGATCCGTATTCACGAAACCGACGCGGAACTCCTGGGCGTTTGCCGAGAGGGCTGCAAGGCCCAACAACAAACCCAAACAGTAGTGGCGGGAAAAATACTTCATTAGAACGATGTACCGATTTGGAATTGCAACTTCTGGATTCTATCGCCAGCGAACTTCTTGACGGGGTTCGCCATGGCCAGGCGCAGCGGACCGATGGGCGAAATCCAGCTTAAGCCCACACCGACCGACGAGCGGAACTCGCTCATCCGGATTTTTTCATTTTCGCCAAAGACATTGCCGACGTCGAAGAAACCGTAGATGCGCAAGGTACGGTCATTGCCAGCGCCGGGGAACGGAGCGATGAATTCCACGTTCAATGTGGCCTTCTTTGGCCCGCCGATCACGGAGCCGGTGACGTCGCGCGGGCCCAGCGTGCCCTGCTCGAAGCCGCGCACCGAACCCAGGCCGCCCGAATAGAAATTCTTGAACACCGGGAACGGACGGTCCGACAGGCCCTTGCCAAGCCCGAGCTCGCCGTTGAACGCCAGCGTGTACTTCTTGCTTAGCGCAACGTATTGCTGGTACTGGTAACTGCCGCGCAGGTAACGGGCATCGCCGCCCACGCCCCACTCCCCGCTGACCCGCTGATAGCGGCCGCTGGTAGGCGCCAGGGTGCTGTCCCGGTCATCGCGCGACCAGCCGACCGTCAAAGGGAACGCCGAACTGGTGTACCCGAAGCGTTCTGCGTAGGCCAGGTAGGCGGCGGGAATGTTGGTCCCCGGCTTGATCGTGGTTCGCTCCAGGCCGCCGCCGAAATAGACCGTATCTGTTTCGCTGAACGGGATGCCGAAGCGCGCACTCGCACCCTGGGTCACCAGCTCATAGTTGCCGCCCTGGTCGTCGTACGGCTTGGATGAGCGGTGGTAGATGTCGAAGGAGCGCGAGACGCCGTCGGGGGTGAAGTAGGGGTTTGTCGAATTGAGGACGATGGTGCGATTGAACTTGCTGGTGTTGACTTCCACACCGAGGAAGTTGCCCGACCCGAAGGCGTTTTCCTGCTTGATATTGAACGACAGGGCCAGCTTTTCCGCGCTGGACAGGCCGGCACCAAGCTGGATGCTGCCGGTGGGCTTTTCCACGACGTTCAGGATCAGGTCGACCTGGTCCGGGGAGCCGGGCACCTCTTGCGTTTCAATGTTCACTTCCTTGAAATAGCCCAACCGGTCCACCCGATCGCGCGAGAGGCGGATCTTGTCGCCGTCGTACCAGGAAGCCTCGTACTGCCTGAACTCGCGGCGCACCACCTCATCCCGTGTGCGGTTGTTGCCGGCAACCTGGACGCGGCGCACGTAGGCGCGGCGCGACGGTTCGGCCTGCAGCACCAGGGTGACGCGATTCGTGCTGCGGTCGATTTCAGGGCGGGCTTCGACGCGCGCAAAGGCAAAGCCGAAATTGCTGAAGTAGTCGGTGAACGCCTTGGTGGTTTCCGTCACCTGGTCGGCGTTGTAGGCCTCGCCGGCCTTGACGGTCACCAGCGACTTGAATTCCTCTTCCTTACCCAGGAAGTTGCCTTCGAGCTTGACGCTGGAGACCACGAAGCGCTCGCCCTCGGTCACGTTCAGCGTGATCGAGATATCCTGCTTGTCGGGAGAGATCGCGACCTGGGTCGAATCGATCTTGAACTCCAGGTAGCCGCGCGACAGATAGTAGGAGCGCAAGGTCTCGATGTCGGCATTGAGCTTGGCGCGTGCATAGCGGTCCGACTTGGTGTACCAGCTGAGCCAGCCCCCGGTGTCGAGTTCGAACAGGCCGCGCAGGGTCGACTCGGAGAAGGCCTTGTTGCCGACGATCCGGATTTCCTTGATGCGGGCAGGCTCGCCTTCCGTCACGGTGAACGTCAGGTTGACGCGATTGCGCTCGATCGGCGTCACCGTGGTCACCACCTCCGCGCCATACAGGCTGCGATTGATGTATTGCCGCTTGAGCTCCTGCTCGGCGCGGTCGGCCAGTGCCTTGTCGAACGGGCGGCCTTCGGTCAGGCCGACATCCCGCATCGACTTCTTGAGGGTGTCTTTGTCGAATTCCTTGGTGCCTACGAAGTCCACATCAGCCACCGTGGGGCGCTCTTCCACGATGACAACCAGCACGTCACCGCTGACCTCCAGCCGCACATCCTTGAACAGGCCAAGGCCGAACAGCGTCCGGATGGCGGCCGAGCCCTTCTCATCCGTGTAGGTATCGCCGACGCGAAACGGCAGGGAAGCAAAGATGGTTCCAGGCTCCACCCGTTGCAGACCCTCGACCCGGATGTCGCGTACCGCGAAGGGGTCAACGGCCCAAGCCGTATTGGCAGCAAATGCAAGTGCGACAAATGCGCAAAGCGAGCGCAGGCGAAAGCCGTTCAGGTTTTTTTTCATGAATCAAGATCAGGCCGGCATCGCAAGGGCGATCCCAGGCAAAGGATTAGCCAAAAAGCCGGGTCACGTCGTTAAAAAGCGCGATGCACATCATGACCAACAGCACTGCCACGCCTCCGCGTTGCAGCCGGTCCATCCAGGCATCGGAAACACTTTTGCCTGTCACGCCCTCCCAAAGATAATACATCAGGTGCCCTCCATCCAGAACCGGCAAAGGCAGCAGGTTCAGCACGCCGAGGCTGACGCTGATCAATGCCAGAAACACCAGGTATTGCGTCAACCCCATGCTGGCCGATTTGCCGGCGTAGTCGGCAATGGTCAGCGGGCCGCTCAGGTTCTTGAGCGATGCTTCGCCGATCACCATCCGGCCCATCATGCGCAGCGTCAGCAGCGACACCTCCCAGGTGCGAACTGCGCCATTCCACAAGCCGTCGAAAAAGCCGTAACTGATCGTGACAAATTCGGGCGGCGCACCCACATAGGCGCCGATGCGGCCCACCAATTTCCCGCTGTCCATCTTGGCTTCAGGCGTGACCGCCAGTTCCACCACCGTACCGTTGCGCTCGACCTGCCAAGTTTGCGTCAGCGGCTGGCGCCCCTTGACCGACGCGCGGATGATTTCGCGCAGTTGCTGCCCATCCACGATGCGCACGGTTCCCACAGACCGCACGACATCCCCCTGGCGCAGGCCCGACTTGCCTGCTGCACCTTCGGGCATGACTTGGCCGATGACCGGCTGGGTCCAGGGCCCGAGAATGCCGATCTTGCGGAACAGCTGGGCATCGGCATCCTTGGCGCCGATACGGTTCAATTCAAGCAGGACTTCGCGCGGGCCGCGCGCGGCCGGCGACTGCACCTCCACGCGGACGTTCTCCGCGTCCAGCGCGCCCTGCGTCAGCAGCCAACGCAGATCCTCGAAGGACGCTACAGGCTCCAGGGGAGACCCTTCCCGCGCGGCACGCAGCACGGTCTCGCCTCCCGCCAACCCAGCGCTCTGGGCAACTGAACCGGCAACCGGACTGGCCAGGATGGCCTTGGGCTCGTCCACCCCAATCCAGTTGACCGTGGCGTACAGAACGATGGCCAGGAGCAAATTGGCCGCCGGCCCCGCGGCGACGATGGCCGCGCGCGATTTGAGAGGCTGGTTATTGAATGCCAAGTGCCGCTCCTCGGGCGCCACCGGCGCCTCGCGCTCATCCAGCATCTTGACGTAGCCGCCCAGCGGAAAGGCCCCGATCACGAACTCGGTGGCGGAACCCTTGGGTTGCCAACGCAGAATGGTCTTGCCAAAGCCCACCGAGAAGCGCAGGACCTTGACGCCGCAAGCCACGGCCACGCGATAGTGCCCGTACTCGTGCACTGCGATCAGCAGACCCAAGGCAACTACAAAAGCAACAACGGTGAGCATGGCGCTCCTTTCAACCAGTCAAGTCAGGCGGCCGATCACGGCTTGCGCTGTTTCGCGCGAGCGCGCGTCCAAGGCCAGCAGATCATCCAGCGTTTCGGGCTTGGAGGTGCTGACGGACTCCAAAGTTGCAACATTGGTGTGGTGAATCTGGTCGAAGCGAATGCGCTTGTCCAGGAACGCAGCCACCGCGACCTCGTTGGCTGCGTTCAAGATGGCGGTTGTTCCGGGCGCAGCCCGCAATACGTCCCAAGCCAGTCGCAGGCCGGGGAACCGCTCGGGATGGCCGTTGCCATCGATGGCCTCGAAGGTCATCGCGGCCAAAGCGTGAAAATCCAAGGCCGCCGCACCGGAGACCACGCGCTCCGGCCAAGCCAGGCCAAAAGCGATCGGCACCCGCATGTCGGGCGTGCCCAATTGCGCCACGACCGAGGTATCGCGGTACTGCACCATCGAGTGGATGATGCTTTGCGGATGGATGACTACTTCGATCTGCTCCGGCGCCAAACCAAACAGATAGCGCGCCTCGATGATCTCGAGCGCCTTGTTCATCATGGTGGCCGAATC
>DATILI010000229.1:0-14953 GCA_035476635.1 Burkholderiaceae bacterium
ACGCGGTTGAGGTCGCGGTCGTAGCCGTTCAGCTCGGCCGTGCCGGCAATGCGCAATCGATCGCCCAGGCGCGAGAACACCAGCTTGTACTCGTCATCGGTCAGCGAAACCTGGTGCGCCATGCTCTCGTCTTTCACGGGCATCGTCACCGAGTAGCCCTTGGCCGGATAAATCGGCAGCCGGATGCCCAATGGCGCCGCCAGCAGCGGGCTGACCGAGCCCATGGCCAGCACATAGGCATCGCCGCGGATGCGCTGGAAGCGGCCTTCGTTGTCGGTGGCTTCCACATGGTCGATCTGGCCCGCCGTCTCGCGCAGCGCGGTGACGGTGTGGCTCATCAGGAATTTCACACCGCCCGCGGCGCACAGCTTCACGAGTTCGCGCGCGAAGCGGTTGGCGTCGCCGGATTCATCTTCGGCCGTGTAGGTGGCGCCCGCGAGTTGGGGACGCACGTGGCGCAAGGCGGGCTCGAGTTGCACGGCTTCATCGGCCGAGATCACCTGCCGTTCGCAGCCCAGCGCGCGCATCTGCTCGGCCGGTTGGAGCGCGCCATCGAACTCCTTCTGGCTTGTATAGAAGTGCAGGATACCCTGCGCGCGCTGGTCATAGTCAAGGCCGGTGTCGCGGCGCAGCGCCTGCAGCATGTCGCGGCTGTAGGTACCCAGGCGCACGATCTGCGCGATGTTGTGGCGCGTGCGCGCGGGTGTGCATTCGCGCATGAACTGTAGGCCCCAGAGCCATTGGCGCATGTCCGCGCGGATGCGAAACAACAGCGGTGCATCTTCCTTGCCCAGCCATTGCAGCACCTTCAGCGGCGCGCTCGGGTTGGCCCAGGGTTCGGCATGGCTGACCGAGATCTGGCCGCCGTTGGCAAAGCTGGTTTCGGCGGCCGGGGTGGCCTGCCGGTCGATCACGGTCACATCGTGGCCGAGCTGTTGGAGGTAGTACGCGGAAGTGACGCCGAGCAGGCCGGCGCCGAGAACGATCACTCGCATGGAAGAACCTTTGAAAGACAGGTGGTCCGCGCGAGATGGCTTGCCGGGTGCTGAAAAGAAAAAGCAACCCGGCGCATCCCGCGTGGTTGCCGCTCCCCCTGTCCTTGGTACCTGAGAGATTCACACCGCAGTTCCCTGGCGGTGTTTGCTCCTTCGGTGAGCTTCGCGTGGAAGCTGCTCTCCAGACGGCTATTCAGTGTGTGCAGTACGGAACCTGAGCGTGTATGGGAGTTTGCGCCTTCGGTGGCCGGTGGAAACCAGCACTCTCCTGCAGTGGGCGATTGTACGCGGCAGCACCATCGAGGTGCGGCGCATGGCCTTCATTTACCCCACGGCGGCCGTGCAACGGAGGTATATTGAGTGCAGAACAATGGAGCCCACGATGGATGCGATCATCTACCGCGTGCCGGGTTGAATCGGGTGAAAAAACTCCTATTCGGTACAGGCAACCGCATCGGCAGGCGGCTGATTGTTTTGATCATTGCCTTCAGCTCGGTCATCATGCTGGTCATCTCGGCCGTGCAGCTCGTGGTCGAGTACCGTGAACTGCGCAGCGGCATGGAGCGCGAGCTCGACGGCGTGAGCATCTTTGTGCAAAGCATCTCCAGCAGCGTATGGAACCTTGATAACAACCAGATCCAGCTGGCGCTCGAGGCGCTGACCCAACTGCCCGGCGTCGATCAGGCCAGCATCCATTCGACCGGCGATGGCAAGCGCTGGACGGCCGGCCAGAACCGTTCCGCCAACACCGTGGTGCGAAGCTACGCGCTGCGCCAGGCGGCGGGCAGTGGCGAAACGGAGATCGGCACGCTCGAAGTGGCCGCCAACCTGGACACCATCTACCGCAAACTCACGGCTCGCGCGGTGTCCATCGTGCTGAGCAATGGGCTGAAAACGCTGCTGGTGGCTTTCTTCATGGCATTCCTGTTTCGCCAGCTGGTCACGGCGCGGCTGGAAGATCTGGCGCGCAAGGTCAAGCAGTTGCAGCCGCCGCGGGCGTCGCTGGGTCTGGCCCGGCAGATGCCGCCGCCACCGGTGCCCGAACAGCTCGACGAGCTTGATGCGGTGGGCTGGACGCTGGACCACACGGCCAGCGAGCTGGAGCGGGCTGCGACGGAGCGCACCGGGGCCGAACGCTCGCTGCGCGAAAGCGAGGAGCGTTTTCGCGTGCTGGTGGAGCAGGCGCCGGAGGCCATACTGGTCTACGACGCCGACCTGGGCCGCTTCGTCGATGCAAACCCCAACGCCGAGCGGCTCTTTGGCTGCGCGCGCGAGGAGCTGTTCCTGGGCGGGCCCGAGCGCTTCCTCGTGGCGCAGCAGCCCGACGGGCGCCCGGTCGAACGCACCCTGTCGGACAACATTGCACATGCGCTGGCGGGCGAGACGGTGAGCACGGAGCGTGCGTTTCGCACCGCCGATGGCCGCGATGTGGTGTCCGAGGTCCGGCTGGTGCGGCTTCCTTCGGCGACGCGCAGCTTGCTGCGCGTGAGCCTGGTCGACATCAGCGAACGCAAGGCTGCGGCGGCCCGGATCGAACAGCTGGCCTTCTACGACCCGCTGACGCGGCTGCCCAATCGCAGGTTGTTGCTGGACCGGCTGCAGCAGGCCTTGGTCTTGAGTACGCGCAGCCAGAAGCTCGGAGCGCTGCTGTTCGTGGACCTGGACCACTTCAAGACCCTGAATGACACCCTGGGCCATGATGCCGGCGACGCCTTGCTGCAACAGGTGGCCCAGCGCCTGGCGGCTTGTACCCGCGAAGGCGACTCGGCCGCCCGCTTCGGCGGCGATGAGTTCGTGGTCATGCTCGAAGGCCTGAGCGTGAACCCGCAGGAAGCGGCGACCCAGGCCGAAGCCGTGGGCGGGAAAATCCTGGGTGCCCTGGGCCAACCCTATAGTCTGGGCGAGCGCATCCAGCGCAACACGGCCAGCATCGGGGTCGCGCTGTTCGGCACGAAGCACGAAACCGTGGACGAGTTGCTGCGGCGCGCGGATCTGGCGATGTACGAGGCCAAGGCCGCGGGCCGCAACTTGCTGCGTTTTTTCGACCCGGAGATGCAAGCCCTGGTGAATGCGCGCACCGACCTGGAGGCCGATCTGCGCGAGGGCTTGCTGGCCGAACAGTTTTTCATTCATTTGCAGCCCCAGGTCGACGCGCAGGGCAAGGTCACCGGCGCGGAGGCGCTGGCACGCTGGAACAGCCCGCGGCGCGGACTCGTCTCGCCGGCCGAGTTCATTCCCGTGGCCGAGGAAACCGGCTTGATCGTGCCGATCGGCAACTGGATACTGGAAGCCTCCTGCAATTGCCTGGCCCGCTGGGCCGCCGTGCCGCATATGGCCCATCTCACGGTGGCCGTCAATGTCAGCGCGCGCCAGCTGCGCCATGCCGACTTTGTCGAGCGCGTGCTCGCGGTGCTTGAGCGCACCGGTGCCAATCCGCACAGGCTCAAGCTGGAGCTGACCGAAAGCCTGCTGGTGGACAACGTGGAGACCGCCATCGTCAGGATGACGGCGCTCAGGCAGCATGGCCTGAGTTTCTCCCTCGATGACTTCGGTACCGGGTATTCCTCGCTGTCCTACCTGAAACGCTTGCCTCTGGACCAGCTGAAGATCGACCAGTCGTTTGTGCGCGGCGTGTCCAGCGAGCCGAACAACGCGGCCATCGCCCGGACCATCGTGGCGCTGGCCAAGAGCCTGGGGCTGTCGGCCATTGCCGAAGGGGTGGAGACCGAGGAAGAACTGGCGTTTCTTGCCAGCCACGGTTGTCACGCCTACCAGGGTTATCTGTTCAGCCGGCCGTTGACGGAGGCGGCGTTTGACGCCTTCATGGCCCAGTCTGTTGCCGCATGACGCTTCGCAATTTCATCGCCGAAGCGCCGTGAACGCCGCGAATTCCCAGCTGCGCATGGCCAGCAGCAGGGTATAGCCCTCGCGGTCTTTTTCGTTGAGCTTCTGGTCGGCCTGGTGTTGCTGGGCGAAGTCCTGGGCCACGCGCTGCATGCGCTCCAGGAACGAAGGCGCGAGGCTGCGGCTGACTGAGCCGTGCACCAGCAGCACGCCTTCGCCAGGGCCATCGAAACCGCCGGAAAAGTAGTCGAGCAGGGCGTGGTCGCGGAAGTAATCCATCACCGGGCCATGCGGCCGCCAGCGAAAGGTCTTGGCGAGCTTGAGCCGGTAGCGGTTCAGGGGCTTGAGCTCGATGATGCCGATGCGATCCAGCTGCGCCAGGTACTTCACGCCCTCGGCTTCGGACAGGCGGTAGTACGAACTCATCTGCTCCAGGGTCCACTGGCTCAGCACGCAGATGGCGGCCAGGAGCAGCTTCTTGTCGGCCACCACGGCCTTTTCCTGCTCCTGTGTCAGTTCCTTGAGCAGCGGCTGCGCATCCGCGACGCGGCGCGCCAACTCGGCAAAGTCCAGCTTGAGCGCCCTGCAGATCGCGTCGATGCGCGACAGCGGCATATCCCCCTTGGCCAGCATGCGCTTCACGCTGGACTCGGCCATGCCCAGCGCCCGCGCCAGGTCGGCATAGGTCATCTGCGCACTCTTGAGTTCCTTCTTCAAGGCCAGGACGAGATCGGCGGTGGTGCTCATGGCGTAGTCGGTATCAAAATTCGATACCTTGAGTTCCGAGGAGTTTGACTGTATCGGTATTTCACCCTTTTGCATGATGGGCGCCCACACACTGCGGCCACTTTTCCAACGCTTAAGGAGTGTTATGCGGCAGCCGCCACTTTCTCGAATTGAAACGATCTTGCTGGGCGTCTTTGCCGGCCTGCTTGCGCTGGCCGTGTTCGGCCCGGCGCTTGCTCAGCCGGCCGACCATCACGGCTTCGCCGATCAACGCGGCTGGCTGGGTATCCCGTATGCGGTGGATGTCCTGAGCAACCTGCCATTCGCGCTTTTTGGTTTCGCCGGCCTGGTCTGTTGCGGGCGCCTGCCCGCTGCGGTTGATCCTGTGCAGCGTGCCCTGGCCGTTCTGTTTTTCGGCGGCTTGATGGTGACTGCTGGCGCATCGGCGTGGTACCACTGGCAACCCGTCGATGCGGGCCTGGCTGTCGATCGTTGCGGGATGGCCGTGGCCTTTGCCGGCCTGCTGGGCCTCGTGGTGGCGGGCCGCGTCAGTGCCCGCGCTGGCGCGGCCGTGGCCGCGGCCACGCTGCTGCTTGGGCCCTTGAGCGTATGGGCCTGGGCCGAATCGGGGAATGTGTTGCCTTGGGCTGTCGTGCAATTTGGCGGCATGGGCCTGGTGCTCTGGATGGCGGCATGCAAGCCCTTGGCCGGCGCGTGGCCGGTACGCTGGGCCGCGGTGGTTCTGATCTACGCTGCCGCCAAGGGCCTTGAGCAAGCGGACCATTGGATCTTCGCGTTGGACCAGGGCTGGATTTCCGGGCACAGCCTCAAGCATGTCGTGGCAAGCCTGGCGGCCTGGCCGGTGCTGGTGGCGCTGCGTTGCGCCATGCGCGGCGCAGTTGGTGCACCCCTCGATTCAAGGCAGAATCCAGCGGGGACCGGGGGCGCTGCACTTGCTGTGCCGCGGCTCCAACCACAACGACTGACCATAGGAGCCAGGCATGGGAGCTGAAACCGTTATCTTGTCGCCAACGCCGGACGCACAGGCACACCCCAACCAATTCGCCCTGCTGCGCCAACGCCGCTTTGCGCCGTTCTTCTGGACGCAGTTCGCCGGGGCGGCCAACGACAACCTGTTCAAGTTCGCCTTCACGGTGATGGTGACTTACCAGCTCAGCGTGAGTTGGCTGGAGCCGTCCATGGCGGGCCTGGTGATCGGCGCGTTGTTCATCCTGCCGTTCCTGCTGTTTTCCGCGACCAGCGGCCAGCTGGCCGACAAGTACGACAAGAAGGTGCTGATCCGCTTTGTCAAGCGCCTGGAGATTGCGATCATGGCGCTGGCGGCCTGGGGCTTTTTCAGCGCGAATATTCCCATCCTGCTGGGCTGCACCTTCCTCATGGGCTTGCATTCCACGCTGTTCGGCCCGGTGAAATTCGCCTACTTGCCGCAGCACCTCAACGAGCGCGAGCTCACGGGTGGCAACGGCATGGTGGAGATGGGCACTTTCGTCGCCATCTTGCTGGGCAATGTCGCGGGCGGGCTGATCATCGCGGTGCCGGAAATCGGCGCCCATCATGTGGGCTTTGCCTGTGTTGGGCTGGCCGTCCTGGGCCGCGTGGTGGCCGAGTACATTCCCGCCTCGCCATCGACCGATTCGAACCTGAAGATCAACTGGAATCCGGTGTCCGAAACCTGGCGCAACCTGAAGCTTGCGCACGAGAACATCGTGGTGTTCCGTTCGCTGCTGGGGATCAGCTGGATGTGGTTCTTCGGCGCCGTCTTCCTGAGCCAGTTCCCGAGTTTTGCCAAGGAGGTGCTGCACGGCAACGAGCAGGTGGCTTCGCTGCTCCTGGTGGTGTTCTCGGTGGGCATCGGCACGGGGTCGCTGCTGTGCGAGGTGCTTTCCCGCCGACATGTGGAAATCGGCCTGGTGCCCCTGGGTGCGATCGGCATGAGCGTGTTCGCCATCGACCTGTACTTTGCCTCGCGTGGCTTGCCAGCTTCGGCGACCATGGGCCTTTCGCAGTTCATCGCCATCGCCGGCCACTGGCGCGTGATGGCAGACCTGGCGCTGCTGAGCCTGTTTGCCGGGCTGTACAGCGTGCCGATGTATGCGCTGATCCAGATGCGGGCGCAGCCCACGCACCGCGCGCGCATCATCGCGGCCAACAACATCCTGAATGCGCTGTTCATGATCGCCAGCTCGCTGATCGCGGGCGTCCTGCTCAAGGCCGGCTTCACGATTCCGCAGATGTTCCTGGTGGTCGGCCTGGCCAATGCCGTGGTGGCGTTCTACATCTTCATGCTGGTACCCGAATACCTGTTGCGCTTCATCGCCTGGCTCGCCTCGCGCCTGGTCTACCGCTTCAAGGTCAGCGGCGACGACCACATCCCGGTGGAAGGTGCGGCGGTGCTGGTGTGCAACCACGTGAGCTTTGTCGATGCGGTGCTGCTGATGGCGGCCAGCCCGCGCCCGATCTACTTCGTGATGGACCACCGCATCTTCAAGGTCCCGGTGCTGGGCTGGCTCTTCAAGCTGGCCAAGGCGATTCCGATTGCCTCGCAAAAAGAGGATCCGGTGGTCTACGAAGCGGCGTTCGAGGCTGCCGCCAAGGTGCTGCGCGAGGGCGACCTGCTGGCCATCTTCCCCGAAGGCGGCATCACGGCCGACGGCCAGCTGCAGGAGTTCAAGGGCGGCATCATGAAGATCCTCGAGCGCCAGCCGGTGCCCGTGATCCCCATGGCGCTGACCAATCTCTGGGGCTCGTACTTCAGCCGCATCGAGCGCGGCGGCGCGATGGTGCGACCGTTCAGGCGCGGCGTGTTCAGCCGGGTCGGGCTGAACGTGGGCGCAGCGGTTGCACCACAGCAAGTCCAGCCTGAGCTGCTGCGCGGGCGCGTGCAAAGTTTGTTGACTCAGGAATAAGTATTAAATTCCGATACTTTTGGCATGGATTGGTGAGTCTATTGCGCTAATTCTGTGCTTTTCCGAGCCCTTCCGGCCACACTTCATCCACCCCAACCACTCACAGAGGTCCTATGCAAGTTCTGATGCACCGTGATTCCAAAGCCTGGCAGTTTCAGGTCTGGGCGTCATTCCTGATTGCCGTTTTCCTGTGCGCTGTCGGCCTGGCGTATTTGCCGGGCAAGGACCTGGACCGGGCCTTCATGATCATGGGTTACTTCTTCTGCCTGTCGGCGGCCTTCGTGCTGGCGAAGTACGTTCGCGACAGCGAGAAGAGCAAGGGCGAAGGCAAGATGGCCGACACCCCCGCGTTCAAGTTCGTCGTCTGGGGCGGGTTTTTCCTGGCCATGGCGCTGACCGGCTGGGGCCTGTACCGCATGGAGGTCAATGAGACCTACAAGGCCTTCCTTGGTGTGAGCTGGCTGTACCTGATCACCTGCACCTTCACCTTGGCCAAGACGTTGCGCGACAAGCACGAGGTCGACCTGCACGAAGCGCACATGGCGGGCCGCATGTCGCGCCAAACCGTGGAGGCTGAATAAGCCGCCTTTATCCGGAGAATTGCCATGAAAACCAAGTTTGCTGCTTTCTCAATCGTTGTCAGCGTGCTGCTGATGGGTTCCGGTGTTGCCGTTACTGCACACGCGCAAAGCGAGGCATCGGCGCTGAGCGCGGTCTCGGCCTTGCCGGTGGCCTCGGTGGTAGTCGGCGCCAGTGCGGTGGCCGGTGCCGTCGTCACCGTGCCGGTCATGCTGTCCACGGCCGGCGCGGTGTTGGTCGTCAAGACGGTGGAAATCACCGCGCGCGGTTCGCTGATCGTGCTGGAACGTGCTTCCGACGGCGCCCGTGTCAGCCTGGAGCTCATCGGCAAGGGCGTGGGCAACGTCTCGCTGGTGGCCGGCACGGCCGTGACGGTGAGCGTGATTGGCGCGGGGGTGGTGCTGTCCGCCGCGGGCGAGGCCATCGCCTTCTTGCCGAATGCCTTGGGGCGGGCGCTGCTGCACAACGAGCGCCTGACGCAATGAAACACCTGCACGCGAAGGCCGCGGCAGCCCTGCTGACGGCCGTGGTGCTGGCCTGCGCCGCACCGGCCCACGCCGGCCGCTCCTGCGAGGCCAGGAAGACCCATACCCAGACCATCGAACGGGGCCTGGCCTTGGCTGAAAAAACCCTGGCGGCGCTGGACGCCAGCGGCGCGCGCGTGGTGGTGCTGGCGCGCGCCGGCCAGGACCTGAGCAAGTACGGCCTGCGCTATTCGCACCTGGGGTTGGCCTACCGCGAGGAAGACGGCAAGGGCGGCCATGCCTGGCGCGTGCTGCACAAGCTCAACCAGTGCGGCAGCGCCGACTCGGCCATCTACCGCCAAGGACTGGGCGAGTTCTTTCTGGACGATCTGTGGCGCTTCGAGGCCGCCTGGGTGGTACCCACACCCGAGGTGCAGGATCGCCTGCTGGCCTTGCTGCAAGACCAGGGCAAGGCGCTGCGCCTGCACCACAAGCCCTACAGCATCGTGAGTTATGCCTGGGGGCAGAAGTACCAGCAGTCCAACCAGTGGGCTATCGAGACGCTCGCATCGGCGATGGAGCCGGGCGCCGGCTCGCGTGAGCGCGCACAGGCCTGGCTGCAATTCAAGGGCTACGAGCCGACCACGCTCAAGCTGGGGCCGCTCACGCGCTTGGGCGGCCGGGCCAGTGCGGCCAATGTGGCGTTCGACGACCATCCAAGCGAAAAGCGCTTTAGCGACCGCATCGAAACGGTGACGGTGGACTCGGTGTTCAGCTGGATGCAGAAAGCCCAGCTGGGCAAGGCGCCGGTGGTGCTGCGGCTCTAGCCAAGGTCAACTACACGCCGCGCGCCCGATCCGCATGGAACTGCTGGACGAACGCCGCAAAGCTCCCCGCGTCCAGTGCCTCGCGCACCTCGCGCATGAGGTTCAGGTAGTAGTGCAGGTTGTGGATGGTGGTCAGCATCGGCCCGAGCATTTCACCGCAGCGGTCCAGGTGATGCAGATACGCGCGTGAGAAGTTCTGGCAGGTGTAGCAGCTGCAGCTCTCGTCCAGCGGGCGCTCGTCGGTCTTGTGGCGCGCGTTGCGGATCTTGAGGTCGCCAAAGCGTGTGAACAAATGGCCGTTGCGCGCATTGCGCGTGGGCATCACGCAATCGAACATGTCCACACCATCGGCCACGCCCTGCACCAGGTCTTCCGGCGTGCCCACGCCCATCAGGTAGCGCGGCTTGTGGGCGGGCAGGCGGTGCGGCGTGTGCGCCATGATGCGCAGCATCTCTTCCTTGGGCTCGCCCACGCTGACGCCGCCGACGGCGTAGCCCGGGAAATCCAGGTCCACCAGGCCGCTGAGCGACTCGGCGCGCAGGTTCTCGAACATGCCGCCCTGCACGATGCCGAACAGCGCGTTCGGATTTTGCAGCCGCGCGAATTCGGTCTTGCAGCGATTCGCCCAGCGCAGGCTCAACTCCATCGAGCTGCGCGCCTCGCGTTCAGTGGTGATGTGGCCCTTGGTGTCGTAAGGCGTGCACTCGTCGAACTGCATCACGATGTCGCTGTTCAACGTGGTCTGGATCTGCATGCTGATCTCGGGCGTGAGGAACAGCTTGTCGCCATTGACGGGCGAGGCGAACTTCACGCCCTCCTCGGTGATCTTGCGCATCTCGCCCAGGCTCCAGACCTGGAAGCCGCCCGAGTCGGTGAGGATTGGCTTGCTCCAGCTTTCGAACTTGTGCAGGCCGCCGAACTGTTGCATCACATCCAGGCCCGGCCGCATCCACAGGTGAAAAGTGTTGCCCAGGATGATCTGCGCGCCCATCTCTTCGAGCGAACGCGGCATCACGCCCTTGACCGTGCCGTAGGTTCCCACGGGCATGAAGATCGGGGTCTGCACCACGCCGTGGTTGAGCGTCAGGCGGCCGCGCCGCGCATGCGAGCCGAGGTAGCTGCCTTGGGCGTCGTCGGTTTTGAGGAGTTCGAATTGCAGCATGTCAAACTTTCTGGCGAGTCAAAAGCATGGCGTCGCCATAGCTGAAAAACCGGTAGCGCTGTTCGATGGCGTGCCGGTACAGGCCCATGACGTGCTCGTAGCCGGCGAGGGCGCTGACCAGCATCATGAGCGTGGATTTGGGTAGATGGAAATTGGTGACCAGGCTGTCGACCAGCTTGAATTCGAAGCCTGGCGTGATGAAGATTCGAGTGTCGCCGCTTGGATGGCCCGACAGCGCCCACGACTCCAGCGTGCGCACAGTGGTGGTGCCCACGGCGATGATGCGGCTGTCACGTGCACGGGCCTGGGCCACGGCTTGCTGCGTGGCAAGCGGCACTTCATACCACTCGCTGTGCATCTGGTGGTCGCCCAGGTCTTCGGTCTTCACCGGCTGGAAGGTGCCGGCGCCCACATGCAGGGTGACACTGGCGCGCTGCACGCCGCGGCTGTCGAATTCGGCCAGCAGCGCTTCGTCGAAATGCAGCGCCGCCGTCGGGGCCGCCACGGCGCCAGGGTTCTTGGCAAACACCGTCTGGTAGCGGCGTTCATCTTCGGCCGAGTCGCCATGCGTGATGTAGGGCGGCAGGGGCACATGGCCATGGCGCTCCATGAGGGCGTACGGGTCGTCGCTCAGCGTGAAGCGAAACAGCGCACCGTGTTCGTCCGGCCAGCGGCCCACCAGCGTGGCGGTGAAGCCACCTTGCATTTGCAGCGTGGTGCCAAGCGGCGGCTTCTTGCTGACCTTCATGTGCGCCACGACTTCATGCGGGTGCTCGCCATGTGGCAGCACGCGTTCGATCAGCAGTTCCGCCTTGCCGCCGGTCGGCTTTTCGCCGTAGAGCCGGGCCTTCACCACCTTGGTGTCGTTGAAGACCAGCAGGTCGCCGGCCTTCAGCAGCGCGGGCAGCTCGCGAAAGATGCGGTCGACGGGGGATGCCGCTGTGCCATCGAGCAGGCGCGATGCGCTGCGTTCGAGGGCCGGGTGCTGGGCAATGAGTTCTTCAGGGAGCGCGAAGTTGAAATCGCGGAGGGAAAAATGGCGCATCGTGCTTGAGGGCTGAACGAACCCGTACCAAGTAAAAGACAGAAAGACGAGAGGCCGCTATTGTCCCACGCTACCAGGGTTGCCCCTGCAGGCCCGACCACATGTGGTGCAGGTCGGGGAAATGCCACTTCGCCGGATCCTCGCGCGCAACGATTTTCTCGGTGCAACCCGGGCGCGCCAGGTCCACCACCTCCGGCACGATGCGCAGATCCGAATGGGTCGAGTAGAACACCTTGACCCGGGGGGTCATCAGGGACTTCTCACCCTGCTCGATCACCACGCCCAGGCGCCCCGAACTCAGGCGCAGGAGGGACCCCACCGGATAGATGCCGATGCTTTTGACAAACGCCTGGAAGATGCTGACGTCGAAATGGCCGCTGGCCCACTCGGCCATCTTGCGCAGCGAGTCGGCCGGGTCCCAGCCGGCCTTGTAGGGGCGGTTGGAAGTGATCGCGTCATACACGTCGCAGACCGCCGCCATCCTGGCGAACAGGCTGATCTGCTCGGCCTTGAGGCCTTGCGGGTAGCCCGAGCCGTCGGATTTCTCGTGGTGGTGCAGCACCGCGTCCAGCACCGCATCGTCGACCTTGCTGCTGACCAGCAGCATGCGGTAGCCCTCCACCGGATGGTTTCGGATGACGGTGAATTCCTCGTCGGTCAGCTTGCCCGGCTTGTTCAGGATGGTCAGCGGCATGGCCATCTTGCCCAGGTCGTGCAACAGCCCGGCAATGCCGGCCAGGCGGGTCTGGTCCTCATCCAGCCCGAGCTGGCGCGCCAGGGCCACCATCAGGGCGCAGACCGCAACCGAGTGCATGTAGGTGTATTCGTCGGCGGTCTTCAGCCGGGCGAGGCTGATCAGGGCGCCGGGGTTGCGCGCGACCGAATCCGAGATCTCGGCCACCAGTTGCTGGGCACTGGCCGAGTCCACCGCGTGGCCGAGGCGGATCTCGTGGAACATCGACATCACGGCCTGCTTGGACTTGGCGCAAATGGAGGCGGCCCGCTCGATTTCCTGTGCCAGCGAAACCGGCTCCAAGGGCGGCACGTCCTCGCCAAGCTGGCCGAGTTCGCTTTCGACCACCGCTTCGACCTCGGCCTTGGTGACCGCCTTTTCACCGGCCGGTATGTCCAGTCCCTTGGAGCAGTCGATCCAGACTTCCTGGATGCTGGTGGCGCGAATCCGTTCGAGATCCTTGGGGTCGTTCAGCACGAAGCTCGTGCGCCAGAACGGATGCTCCATCCAGGTACCGCAGAACTCCTCCAGGTACATACCGATCGTGAGCTGTTGAACGCTGATTCGCTTGAGCATGGTCACACGAATGGGATGGGGTGCGTGGAGGAGTCGCCGGTGCATGGAGAATAAGGCCAAACCTAGCCTGCCGGGGCGTTCGCCGGCAGGAACCCCGCCTTGGTGGCCGAAACGCCACGCCTTGATTGATAGGATCCAAAGGAGCCGATGTCCGCCGACCAGAGTCCCGCCCGCAAAGCCTTGCTCAAGCTTGGGCTTGCGCGCGACATCGACCTGGCCCTGCACCTGCCGCTGCGCTATGAAGACGAGACGCGCATCGTGCGCCTTTGCGATGCGCGCGAGGGCGACACAGTGCAGATCGAGGCCACCGTCACCGCCTGCGAGGTGGCCTACCGCCCGCGGCGGCAACTGCTGGCGACCGTGGACGACGGCAGCGACACCTGCGTGATGCGTTTCTTCAACTTCTACCCATCACAGCAAAAGGCGCTGGCCGTGGGTTCGCGCATCCGCGCGCGTGGCGAAGTCCGGGGCGGTTTCCTGGGCTGGCAGATGCTGCACCCGACGTTCAAGGCGGCCGGTGGCCCGCTGCCGGATGCACTGACACCCGTCTATCCGACCGTGGCGGCATTGCCGCAGGCCTATTTGCGGCGTGCCGTGCAAAGCGGCCTGGAGCGCGCGGACCTCTCGGACACCTTCCCCGCGGGCGCTTCGGTTTCGGGGCGAAGCGGCGTGCCGCCCTTGTGGGACCTGCGCCAGTCGCTGTCCTTCCTGCACCACCCGACGCCCGATACGGCACTGGCGCAACTGGAAGACCGCAGCCATCCGGCCTGGCAGCGACTCAAGGCGGAGGAGCTGCTGGCGCAACAGCTGTCGCAGCTGCAATCCAAGCGCGCGCGCGACCGCCTTTGTGCGCCGCAATTGCGGGCCCGGCGCGGCAACGCGAATGCGCTGTCGCTGCACGAGCAATTGCTGGCGGCGCTGCCGTTCGAGTTGACCCACGCCCAGCGCCGCGTCAGCGAGGAGATCGCGCACAGTCTGGCGGCCGCCGTTCCCATGCACCGGCTGCTGCAAGGCGACGTGGGTTCGGGCAAGACCGTGGTGGCGGCGCTGGCAGCGGCCATATGCATTGACGCGGGCTGGCAGTGCGCGCTGATGGCACCGACCGAAATCCTCGCGGGCCAGCACTTCACCAAACTCATCGGCTGGCTCGAACCCTTGCTGGCGCCGCGCGGCTTGCGGGTGGCCTGGCTGGCCGGCGGGCAGAAGAAGAAGGAACGCGCGGCGATGCTGGCGCTGATCGAAAGCGGCGAGGCCGCGCTGGTCATCGGCACCCACGCCGTGATCCAGGACCAGGTGCGTTTCAAGCGCCTGGCCTTGGCCATCATCGACGAACAGCATCGCTTTGGCGTGGCGCAACGACTTGCCCTGCGCGCAAAAATGGTGGCGGAGTCCGCGCCGCTGGGCGCGCAACTCGAACCGCACCTCTTGATGATGAGCGCCACGCCGATTCCGCGCACACTGGCCATGAGCTATTACGCCGATCTGGACGTTTCCACCATCGACGAATTGCCGCCGGGCCGCACGCCGGTCGTCACCAAATTGATCGCCGACAGCCGGCGCGACGAGGTGGTGGCGCGCATCCGCGACCAGTTGGAGCAGGGGCGGCAGGTCTACTGGGTCTGCCCGCTGATCGAAGAGAGCGAGGCGCTGGACCTGACCAATGCCACGGCCACCCACGAAGCCCTGAGCGTGGCCTTGCCCGGTGTGCTGGTCGGCCTGCTGCATTCGCGCATGCCGCCGGCCGAAAAAAAGGCGGTGATGCTGCTGTTCACCGAAGGCCGGATGGGTGTGCTGGTCAGCACCACCGTGATCGAAGTCGGCGTGGACGTGCCCAATGCCTCGCTGATGGTGATCGAGCATGCCGAGCGTTTCGGCTTGTCGCAGCTGCACCAGTTGCGCGGCCGGGTCGGGCGCGGCGCCGCGGCTTCGGCCTGCGTGCTGCTGTATTCCAGGGCCGAGGGCGGCCGGCTTGGCGAAATGGCCCGCGCCCGGCTCAAGGCCATGGCCGAAACCAGCGACGGCTTCGAAATCGCCCGACGCGACCTGGATATCCGCGGGCCAGGCGAGTTCCTGGG
>DATILI010000230.1:0-13634 GCA_035476635.1 Burkholderiaceae bacterium
TCTTCGACGGCGTGACAGGCGATCTGGATGCCGCGAATTTCCTTGAGCACCGGGCGCTCGGATTTGCACCGCGCGTTGGCGTGCGGGCAGCGCGGATGGAAGGCGCAACCGGTGGGCGGATTCAGCGGATT
Source organism: Burkholderiaceae bacterium (assembly GCA_035476635.1). Taxonomy (GTDB): domain Bacteria; phylum Pseudomonadota; class Gammaproteobacteria; order Burkholderiales; family Burkholderiaceae_C; genus DATILI01. Next base: position 132 of record DATILI010000230.1, read on the forward strand.
CGGCACCTCACCCGATACCGGCGTGCGGGCGCGGCCGGTATCGTGCATCTTCGGAATCGCATCGAGCAGCATGCGCGTGTAGGGATGGTGCGGGTTGGCAAACAGCTCCTGCTTGTCCGCCAGCTCCACCAGGCGCCCGAGGTACATCACGCCGACCTGGTCGCTCACGTGGCGCACGACGGCAAGGTTGTGCGAGATGAAGAGATAGGTCAGGCCCCGCTCGCGCTGCAGGTCCTTCATGATGTTGAGCACCTGGGCCTGCACGCTCACATCGAGGGCCGAAGTCGGCTCGTCGCACACCAGGAATTCGGGTTCCGTCGCCAGCGCGCGCGCAATCGAGATGCGCTGGCGCTGGCCACCGGAGAATTGGTGCGGGTACTTCGGGCCATCCAGCGGCGAGAGGCCAACTGACTTGAGCAACTCGCCGACCTTGGCCTTGAGTTCGGCCTCGTCGGTGATCAGCTGATGCTCCTTGAGCGGCTCGCCGACGATGTCTTCGACTTTCCAGCGCGGATTCAGGCTGGCATAGGGATCCTGAAAGATCATCTGGATGCGGCGGCGCAGCTTGCGGCCTTCGGGCGTCTTGAACGCCGCATGGGCATCCTGGTTGTCAAAGGTCAGGCCGCCGCGCGTCGGCTCGTACAAGCCGACCAGCAAGCGGGCGACCGTGCTCTTGCCGCAGCCCGACTCGCCAACCAGGGCCAGGGTCTTGCCCTTCTCGATAGAGAAGCTCACGCCGTCCACAGCGTGCAGCAGTGTGCGTGGCTTGCGCTCAAGTACGCGGTTGAGCCAGGGCGCGGAGACGTCGAAGGTCTTGGCCAGGTCGTGGGCCTGCACCAAAGGAGGAGTGGCAATGGTCATTGGGTAACCTCCGCGCTACGCGCTGCGGTATTCGCCTTGGGAACGGCCCGGCGGCTCATGCCGCACCTCCTGTGTGCAACCAGCAAGCCGCGCGCGTTGCGCCGGCATTGAGCAGGTCGGGCCGCTCGACCTTGCAGCGGTCGAATATCTTGGGGCAGCGCGGGTTGAAGGCGCAGCCCTGGGGAATGGCATTGAGTCGGGGCATGGCTCCATCGATCTGATTCAATCGTTCGCGATCCACGGTGATGTCGGGAATCGCGGCCATCAGTCCCACGGTGTAGGGATGCGCGGGCTGGTTGATCACGTTGTGCACCGGGCCGATCTCGGCCACGCGGCCCGCGTACAGCACGGCCACGCGGTCGCAGGTTTCGGCGATGACGCCCATGTCGTGGGTGATCAGCATGACGGCCGCGCCATGCTGCTTGCAGATGCGCTTGAGCAACTGGATGATCTGGGCCTGGATCGACACGTCCAGCGCCGTGGTCGGCTCGTCGGCCACGATCAGCTTGGGCTCGGCCGCCAGCGCCAGGGCAATCACGACACGCTGGCGCATACCGCCCGAGAACTGGTGCGGGTAGTGGTCGATGCGCTGTGCGGCGGCCGGAATGCCGGTGTCCTCCAGCAGACCGATGGCGCGCTTGCGCGCCTCCTCCGCCGTCACGGGCAGATGGGTCAGGATGGTTTCCGTCAGCTGCCGGCCGATGGTGTAAAGCGGGTTCAGCGAGGTCAGCGGATCCTGGAAGATCGCACCGATACGCCGGCCGCGGATGTGGCGCATTTGTTCATAGCCGAGGTTGTCGATGCGTTGCCCTTCGAGCAGGATTTGCCCGCTGGCCACGCGCCCGGGCGGCTCCAGCAGGCCGATGATGGCCGCACCGGTCAACGACTTGCCGGCGCCGGACTCGCCGACCACGCCGAGGATTTCGCCAGGGGCGATGTCGAACGAGATGTCGTCCAGGGCTCGCAGGGTGCCGCGCCGGTTCGGAAACTCGACGACCAGGTTCTTGACTTGCAGAAGACTCATGGATTGCAACCTGCCCTTATCTCAAACGCGGATTCAAGGCATCACGCAGCCAGTCGCCCAACAGGTTGACGCTCAACGCGATCACGATCAGCATCAGGCCCGGGAAAACCGTGATCCACCATTCGCCGGAGAACAGGTAGTCGTTGCCGATGCGGATCAAGGTGCCGAGCGACGGCGAGGTCGGCGGCGCACCAACGCCCAGGAACGACAGCGTGGCTTCGGTGATGATGGCCGTGGCCACCTGGATGGTGGCCAGCACCAGCACCGGGCCCATCACGTTGGGCAGCACGTGGCGCGCCATGATGCGCATGGGCGCCACGCCGGTGACGCGCGCGGCCTGCACATATTCCTTGTTGCGCTCCACCAGCGTGGAACCGCGCACCGTGCGGGCATATTGCACCCAGCCGGTGAGCGAGATCGAGATGATCAACACCCCGAACGCCAGCCCTTCGTGGGCATTCGGAAACAGCGCTCGACCCACGCCGGCGATCAGCAACGCCACCAGGATGGCCGGGAACGACAGCATCACGTCGCACAGGCGCATGAGGACGGTGTCGATCCAACCGCCGCGAAAACCCGCAAGCAGGCCCATCGATACGCCCACGACGACCGAGAGGATCACCGAGGCGACGCCGACGACGAGCGAAATGCGCGCACCGTAAATCAGCGCCGAGAGAATGTCGCGGCCCTGGTCGTCGGTTCCCAGGGGGTACTTGGCCCGGCCCTCGTCCTCCCAGGCGGGCGGCAACCGTGCGTCGCTCAACTCCAGGGTGGTCAGGTCAAATGGATTGTGCGGCGCGACCCAGCCTGCAAACACCGAGCAAAAGATGCAGACGAAGGCGATGGCGGCAGCGACCATCGCTACCGGCGAGGTGCGAAAGCTGTGCCCCACATCGCTGTCAAGCCAACGAGCAAGAAAGTTGTTTTTCATCGTGACGGAAAATTTAAACCCGGTGAGCGGGTGCGTGCAGGCCACCCACCGCACCGGGTAATTCAACCCAGGTTTACTTGATGCTCATCCACTTGAAGTCGAGGATGTTGTCGGCGCGCTGCACCAGTTCGACTTTCTTGCTCACGCCCCAGGCCAGGGCTTGCTGGTGCAGTGGCAGGTGGCCGATGTCGGCGGTGTGCAGATCGAATGCCTCCTTGATCATCGCGTTGCGCTTGGGCTGGTCGGTTTCCGACTGGATCTTCTGCGTCAACTCATCCACCTTGGGATTGCAGTAGGCTCCGAGATTGAACTGCCCCGCGCCCTTGTCGTCCACGCATCGCACCAAGGCGTTCAACGCGTTGTGCGCGTCGTAGGTGCTGGGCGTCCAGCCCAACATGTAGAAGCTGGTATCGCGGCGCAGCACCTTGGGGAAGTAGGTGCCCTTGGTCTCGGCCTGCAGGTTGATCTTGACGCCGATGCGCGACAGGTTGGCTGCCACCGCCTCACAGATCTGCCCATCGTTCACATAGCGGTCATTCGGGCAGTTCATCGTGACTTCGAAACCGCTCGGATAGCCGGCGTCGGCCAAAAGCTTTTTCGCGGCATCCACGTCATAGGGCAGCCGCTTGTTTTGCTCGGCCGAAAAACCGTTGATGCCCGGCCCCACCATGAGCGCCGTGGTGTTAGCGGCGCCGCGCATCACGGTGCGCTTGATGCTCTCGATGTCGATGGCCTGGTAGAAGGCCTGGCGCACGCGCTTGTCCTTGAACGGATTCTTACCCTTGACACTGGAGTAGAGCAACTCGTCGCGCTTTTGATCCATGCCCAGGAAGATGGTGCGCATTTCGGGCCCGGTAATGGCACGCGCGTTGGCGCTGGCGTTGACGCGGGCGATGTCCTGCACCGGTACCGGCTCCATCACGTCGACCTCGCCAGACAGCAAGGCCGCCACGCGCGTGGGGTCGTTGCCGATCGGCGTGAAGATCACCTCGGCCGCATTGCCTTCGATCTTGCCCCAGTAGGTGCCATTGCGCACGAAGGTCGTGCGCACATTCGGCTGGCGCTCGCGCACGCGGTAGGGGCCCGTGCCGTTGGCGCGGAACGAGGCTGCATTCTCAATTCCCTTGCGACGATCCACCGGGCGGGTGGCCTGGTTGGTCTCCGCCCACTTCTTGCTCATGATGTAGACGAAGGTGATCACATCCGGAAGGATTGGAAATGGCGCCTTGGTCTCGATCTCGACCGTGAAATCATTGATCTTGCGCACTTCCTTGAAGTCATTGGTGTAGCTCTTCATGTCGGAGCCTTCAACCTGGGTTCGCGCGAAGGAAAACAGCACATCGTCGGCGGTAAACGGCGTGCCGTCATGGAATTGCACGCCTTTGCGCAGTTCGAAGCGCCACACGGTGGGCGACACCTGCTTCCAGCTGGTGGCCAGCCCGGGCGCCAGGCTCAGGTTCTTGTTACGGCCCACCAGAGGCTCGTACACATTGCCGGTCACGCTCAGCTGCAAAGACTCATTGAGCGAATGCGGGTCCATGGACAACGCATCGCCCTGGTTGGCTACCCGGATCGTCTGTGCGCCGGCCACGAAACTGGCCGCAGCCAATACCGCGGCAACGATCATGTTGGTCTTGAAATTCATCAGAAAGCTCCTTGGGACAAAGTCGAAATTCAGCATGGAGGAAGAGGCATGGCCTGCTCCACCAGTCCGGCGTGCAGGGCAGAGCCCAGGGAAAGAATGTCGTCGTTGAAGTCGTAGCGGCTGTTGTGCAGGAAGCAGCTTCCCTCGCCGCCCTGGCCAATGCGCAGATAGGCACCGGGCTTGACCTGCAGCATGAAAGAGAAGTCCTCGGCGCCCATGCTGGGCTGCATGTCGCGCACCACATGGTCCACGCCCACCAGGGTTTCGGCCACATCCCCGGCAAATACAGCCTCGTCGGGCGAGTTCACAGTCGCGGGGTAAATGCGCTCGTAGTGCACTGTTGCCGTGGCGCCAAAACCCAAGGCGACGGCGCCGCACAGCTCATGCAGGCGGCGTTCGACCATGTTCTGCACTTCGGGATCGAAGGTGCGCACGGTGCCGACCAAAGTCGCCTTGCCCGGCACCACGCTCATCGCGCCAAGATCGCCAGCCTGCATCGCGCACAAGCTGACGACGGCCCCTTCGACCGGCTTGACATTGCGCGAGACGATGCTCTGTACCGCGGTGATGATGTGCGCCGCGACCAGTACCGGATCGACGGTGAGATAGGGGTGGGCGCCGTGGCCGCCGCGGCCGGTAATTTCGATCGTGACGCGGTCGGCCGCTGCCATCGTCGGCCCAGGGCCGATACCCACGGTACCCGGCTTCATCGCCGGCGCGTTGTGCATGGCGTAGACGGATTGGACCGGGAAGCGCTCGAACAGGCCGTCTTCGATCATGACCCGCGCGCCGGCAAAACCCTCTTCGCCCGGCTGGAAAATCAACACCGCTGTGCCGTCGAAGTTCCGGGTCTCGGCGAGGTAGCGCGCCGCGCCCACGAGCATGGTGACGTGCCCGTCATGGCCACAGCCGTGCATCATGCCGGTCTTGGCCGATTTCCAGGCGAAGTCGTTGTGTTCGGTCATCGGCAGCGCGTCCATGTCGGCGCGCAGGCCGATCATGCGGCCGCTGCCGGTAGAGCGGCCCTTGATCAACGCCACGACACCGGTCTTGCCGACGCCACTGTGCACCTCGTCGACGCCGCACAACTCAAGTGCGTGCCTGACGCGACCGGAGGTGTAGATCTCCTCGAATCCCAGCTCCGGGTGTGCGTGCAGGTCGCGGCGGAAACTTGTCAGCTCCGGATGGAACTGCGTGATGTGCGCAAATGCCCGGCCATTGGCCTTCAGGCGCGGGGCCAGCATCAATGCCCCCCCGCCGAGCCGACGCGCAGGCGCGGATCCACCACGAAGTACAACATGTCGACGACAAGGTTGATCACCACGAAGATCAGCGCAATCAGGCACAGATAGGCAGCCATGACGGGAATGTCGGCGAACGTCACGGCCTGGATGAACAGCAGGCCCATGCCGGGCCACTGGAACACGGTTTCGGTGATGATGGCAAACGCGATCAGGCCGCCCAGCTGCAGCCCGGTGATGGTCATCACCGGCACCAGCGTATTCTTCAGCGCATGGCCGAAATGAATCGCCCGGTTGCTCAATCCGCGCGCCCGGGCGAACTTGATGTAGTCGGTCCGCAGCACTTCCAGCATCTCAGCGCGCACCAGGCGCATGATCAGCGTGAGCTGAAAGACCGCAAGAGTCACGGCCGGCAGCACGATGTGGTGCCAGCCCTTGGCTTTGAGCAGACCGCTGCTCCACCAGCCCATTTGCACGACTTCGCCACGGCCAAAGCTGGGGAACCAGCCCAGGCCCACGGCAAACACCAGGATCAGCAGGATGCCGATGAGAAACGTCGGCAAGGAGACGCCCAGCAGGGAAATCGTCATGAACACCTGGGTCATGAAGCTGCCGCGCCGCAGCGCCGCATACACACCCATGGGAATGCCGATCAACAGCGCCATCAGCGCTGCGACCAGTGCCAATTCAAGCGTTGCTGGAAAACGCTCGGCGATCAGGCGCGATACCTTGGCGCCCTGACGCAGGCTCAGGCCGAACTCGCCCTGGGCCGCATTCACCAGGAAGTGCCAGAACTGCACGAAAAAGGGTTTGTCCAGCCCAAGGTCGGAGCGCAACGTCCGGATCTGCTCCGGTGTCGCGTCCTGTCCAAGCAGGAACACCACGGGATCGCCCACATACTGGAACAGCAGGAACGCAATAAATGCCACCGCGATCATCACGATCACGGCTTGAATCAGGCGACGCAGGATAAAGGCGGACATCAGTGGAATGAAAAGTAGGGGCGGATAGTAGCAGAGCAAATCGCGTGCCGTTACAGGGCTTTCCTTGACATCTAAAGGAAGTCTCCTGCAGCGAAAAAGGCCCGCAAGGGCCTCTTTCGGGCCGCGATTTTGCCTATGCGGTCAATTGACCTTGATCAGGCGCCAATCCAGACGGTTGTCGGCGCGGTGCGTCAATTCGATGTTCTTCTTCATCGCCCACGGAATGATCTGGTTGTGCAGCGGGATGTGCGCAACGGTATCGTTCTGGATCTGCAGGCCTTCGGTCAGCAGGCGGTTGCGCACCGGCAGATCGGTTTCGGTCTTGATGCGGTCCACGACGTAGTCCATGCGCTGGTTGCTGTAGCGGCCCACGTTGTAGTTGCCGTCGCCGCCCTGGCCTACGCTGCGGGTCAGCGACTGCAGGCTGTACAGCGAGTCGAAGGTCGGCACGCCCCAGCCCAGCATGTAGATGCTGGCTTCATAGCGCTGGATCATCGGGAAGTAGGTCACCAGCGGCAGCGTGCGCAGCTTGGCCTTGACTCCCACCCGGGCCCACATGGCAGTGACCGCCTGGCAGATTTCTTCGTCGTTGATGTAGCGGTTGTTCGGGCAAGCGAAGTCCACCTCGAAACCATCCTTGTAGCCGGCCTCGGCCAGTAGCTTCTTGGAGGCCTCCGGATCATAGGGATGGCGCTTGTGCACGCTTTCGGCCCATCCGTTGACTTGCGGCGCCACCAGCGCGCCGGTAGGCTGGCTCAAGCCCCGCATCGTCACGCGGCTGATGCTGTTGATGTCGATCGCCTGATACAGGGCCATGCGCACGCGCTGGTCCTTGAGCGGGTTCTTGCCTTTGATATTGGAGCCCGGCAACTCGTCGCGGAACTGGTCCAGGCCGAAGAAGATGGTGCGGTTTTCAATACCATCCATCACCTTCAGGTTGGCGCTGCTGCGCAAGCGGCCCAGATCCTGCGGGCTCGGATCCAGGACAAAGTCGATCTCACCCGACAGCAGCGCCGCTACACGCGTGGCCTCGGATTTGATCGGGGTGTAGACGATCTCGGTGACGTTGGAATCATTTTTTCCCCAGTAGTTGGGGTTTTTCACCATCACCAGCTTCTGGTCGGGCTGCCACTCCTTCACCACGTACTGTCCCGTGCCCATGGAATTGCGGTGCGCAAAGCTTTCGTCCTTGGTCTTGATGTCCTTGGGCTCGACCGACTTGTTCTTCTCCGCCCAGGCCTTGCTCATGATGCGCAGCTCGGTCAGCTGGTTCAGCAGCACCGGATTGGGGCCCTTCATCATGATGTCGACGGTCGAATCGTTGACCTTGACCACGCGGTCGATGCCCTGGGTGTAGACCGCGTAATTCGAAGTCTTGGTCATGGCTCGCATCAAGGAGAACACGACGTCATCGGCGGTGAATGGGGTACCGTCGCTGAACTTCACGCCGGTGCGCAAATTGAAGCGCACCTGCGTGGGCGACAGCTCCTTCCAGGCGGTGGCGAGCTGCGGCTCAGGCTTGAAAGTCTGGCTGTTGTAGTACACCAGCGCGTCATAGACGGCCGCATGGACGCCATTGCCGAGCGCATTGTTCTGCGAATGGATATCGAGCGTGGGAATATCGCTTGCACTGGACCATTTGAAGGGTTTGGCATGCAGCGCTGGGGCAGCGGCCAGGGCGGCGAGCGCGGCCACCGACAGCAAGGCAAGTTTGAGTTTCATAGGACTCTCGGGAATGTAAAGAAGGGCAAATATGCAACAGACGTGCCTGCCGCGTCAAAGGGGGTTTCCCCAAATGCAGAGTGCTGATTACCCTGCCCCTTCCGCCCGATTTGCCGCTATCTGATTGAGAGCAAGGTCGATTCAAAGCGAATCGGCCCGTACCATGCATGCGCCGTGGATCGGGTGTTGTCGCTGTCGGTCATGATGGCAATGCCCACCAGCGCACCCGGCGCTTCGCCAAAGGCCTTCTCGTAGTCGGCACGAACATTTCGCTCATAGTCCAGCCACTGATTCAACTGGCGCGTTCCGGATTCGACCACCAGCTTGCGGATGCGATCGGTGCGCGGGTTGAGGATCACACTGCCCGGTTCGCGCCGGTTGCACCATACGTACATCAGGGTGGCATAGGGCATGGCTTCACCCGTCAGCACCTGGGCAAGCTCGGACAGCATGGCATTCTTGGCCGAGAACTTCGAGCGATCACCTTCAAACACAAGCACGACGCGCACCGGCGAATCATCGCTATCGCGCTGCGCCATGTCGGCGTGGGTGATGAGCTCCGGCACTTTCCAGGAAAAGCGGACACGCCCCAAATCCTGCGGCTCGATGCGCACGACTTTTCGCAGCATGCTGGCTGAAGACACGGCCGTGGCCTCCATGGCCTCGCGACCATCCATCCGCTGGTATTGAAACTGCGTGGATTGCTTGCCCGGGAGCTTGAAGTGCTGCCACGCCTGCGCACTTGGCGAGCGCGTGGAAGCAACCGTCCAGGGGCTGGCCTTCACCGCCCCAGTCTCGCTCGAAGGAGCAGGAACAGTCGCACAGCCGCCCAACACAACGAAGGCCGCACCGCACCACCATGCCAAGATCAAACGACGCACTGCCAGGAGCCCCAGTTAGTCCTGCCGAAGATAACGGCAATCAAAGGACTTTTATAAATAGAAAAAGCCGTCAACCCGAAGGTTGACGGCTTTTAGGATCGCTTGATCACAACTGGCCAGAAGCCAGCAAGTGATTAGAAGCTGTGGCGAACGCCGAACTCGATGCCGGACGAATTGCCGCCACCAGCCACGCCGACAGCTGCCAAGCCGTTGTTGGCAATCGCCTTGGTTTGAGCGCTCTTGTTGGAAACGCGTGCCAGGGTGCCGTAGACTTGAGTGCGCTTGGACAGGTTGTGGCCATAACCAATGGCTGCCTTGCTCCAGTCGAGGGTGCTGCTGTTGGCAACGTTGTAGCGGCTGTAAGCAGCGCGCAGTTCGCCAGCGCCCAGGGGAGCGGTCGCACCGATTTCGAATGCGCTGATCTTGGCCGTGCCAACCTTCTCTTGCGCCCAGACCGCCATGGGCTTGACCATGCCGAAGTCGTAGGAAGCGCCGAGGTTGTTGGCCTTGACGTCAGCAGCGCTGGTAGCGCCCTTGAGCTTGCCGGTGCCGAACGCGACGTTCAGGGGACCGTTGGCAAAGCCAACACGGGCGCCCAGGTAGTTGCCTTGCTTGCTGTTGGCAGCATTGGACACTTGCTCGCCGAAAGCGTACTGAGCTTGGCCGTAGAAGCCGCCCAGGTTGCCGGGCAGGAAGTAGCCAACGGAATTGTTGTTACGCACGGGCGCGCCGAGCATGGCCGGGGTCATCGCTTGGCCAACGCCATTGGTGCCGAACGGATCGAACACGGTGGTGTTCCAGAAAGACGGGGTGTAATCACGGCCCAGACGAACTTCACCGAAGCCGCCATTCAGGCTGACGGTGGAACGGCGCTGGAAGTTGTAGCCGGCGGCATTGCCGTCGTCGTTGGACAGCGCGCCTTCGAGCCAGAAGCTGGCCGACATGCCGCCACCGAGGTCTTCCGTACCACGGAAGCCCAGACGGCTGCTGTTCAAGCCGCTGTTGGTCATACCAGAGCGATGCGCGCCAGTGCCGGAAACGCGTGCAACGGCAGCATCAACGATACCAAACAGGGTTACAGAAGATTGGGCCATTGCAGCGCCGGAAGCAGCGGCCAGCACAGCCAAAGCAATCAGGGATTTTTTCATTACGAGATTCTCCAAGGTTAAACATAGGGCTCTGGCGCGTAGAGAACCAAACAGCACTGGCACTGATTGACTCCCACCGGATACCCGGGCCAACCTCCATTCAGGAAGTTGTCGTTATTGCACCAGACGCGGCCCGCTAACGCAAAAGAATTAGTCGGCAAACTTGTAATTCGTTGCAGAGCCACAACAAACCGGGAATGGAGCGTTAACACTTAGCAACAGCAGCACATACCGTGCCACATAAATGCCATGACAAACCCGCATATTTGTGCCGTATCCTCTCTCGCATGGACAAGCTGTTGATCACCGCGGATGTCGCACTGCGCACCCTTTTTGGGCCTGCCGTCGCTTCGCGCCCCTGCCCGACCCTGCCGGAAAAGGAAACCGCGGCTCTTGACGCGCAGGAGCAACGGCTGGCAGGCGCGCTGATGCGGGTAAACCATGTCGGCGAAATTTGCGCCCAGGCCCTTTACACAGCACAAGCCCTCGCAACCAAAGACGACGGGCTGCGCAGCCACTTCAATGCAGCGGCACGCGAAGAAACCGACCACCTGGCCTGGACCCGGACCCGCCTTGCGGAGTTGGGCGCGCGGCCTTCGGCCCTGAATCCGCTCTGGTATGCGGGCGCCTTCGGCCTCGGACTGGTCGCCGGACGCCTAGGCGACCGCGTCAGCCTGGGCTTTGCCGCGGAAACCGAGAAGCAGGTGGAGGCCCACCTTGCCAGCCACCTGGACAGATTGCCCGCCGGCGACCACACCTCGCGGGCCATCGTGGCGCAAATGAAAGACGACGAAGCCCGCCATGCAGCTGAAGCGATCGACGCCGGCGGGCTCGCGCTGCCGCCGCCGGTCAAGGCCCTGATGAAAGCCGCCGCCAAGGTCATGACGACGACCGCGCACTACATCTGAACCCGTGGGTTCAGGCCTCCAGCACCTCAAAGCTGGTGGTGATCCGCGCAGTCTTGCCCAGCATGATGCTCGCCGAGCAGTATTTCTCGTGACTCAGGGTGATCGCGCGTTCCACCGCGTCGGCCGGAACACCCTTGCCCGTTACGGTGAAATGCATGTTGATGGAGGTGAACACTTTGGGATCCACCTCCGCCCGGTCTGCCGTGACCTTGACTGAGCAACCCCGCACATCATGGCGGCCGCGCTTCAAGATCAGCACCACGTCATAGGCGGTACAGCCGCCGGTTCCGGCCAGCACAGTTTCCATCGGGCGTGGCGCAAGATTCTGGCCACCGTTTTCGGGTTTGGCCGCATCCGGCGCCCCATCCATGGTCAGCACGTGCCCACTTCCAGTTTCCGCAACAAATCCCATCCCAGAGCGCGCGCCCGAAGCGCCTGTCCAGCTCACCGTGCATTCCATCATTTCATCGCACCTTTATCAATGCCGCTTGCGCAGCGTAAATTTCTCTAATAGTCCGCAGCAAATCCCAAATCGAACCATCGATATGCTGCGGCGCAACAAATTATGTGTACACTAAGCACACGCATGATCTTCATGCACCGATTGTCTCCTCCACCCTCTGAAAAGGTGGATTCAGCCCCGAATCGCAAGGTTCGGGGCTTTTTTCTTTTTGGCTTCCGAGTCACTGACTGACACCCCTCTATCATCGGGCCGCGAGGAAAACCATGAAGCCAGCCCCCCTGAAACGCCCCAAAGCCCTGCAGCCTGCCGACTACCTGAAGAAAATCCTGACCGCGCGCGTCTACGACGTGGCGGTGGAATCCGGCCTGGAACCCGCCAAGAACCTGAGCCGTCGCCTGCACAACAAGGTGCTCCTGAAGCGCGAAGACCAGCAACCGGTGTTCAGCTTCAAGCTGCGCGGTGCCTACAACAAGATGGCGCAGCTATCGCCCGAGCAGCTGAAAAAGGGTGTGATCTGCGCCTCGGCCGGCAACCACGCCCAGGGCGTGGCCATGAGCGCCCACAAGCTCGCAACCCGAGCCGTCATCGTGATGCCCACCACCACGCCGCAGCTCAAAATCGACGGCGTCAAGGCGCTCGGTGGCGAGGTTGTGCTGCACGGCGAGAGCTATTCGGACGCCTACCTGCACGCGGTCGGCCTCGAAAAGAAGCAAGGCCTGACTTTCGTGCACCCCTTCGACGACCCGGACGTGATCGCCGGCCAAGGCACCATCGCCATGGAAATCCTGCGCCAGCACCAGGGCCCGCTGCATGCGGTGTTCGTCGCGATCGGCGGCGGCGGCCTGATTTCGGGCGTGGCCAACTACATCAAGGCCGTGCGCCCGGAGATCAAGGTCATCGGCGTGCAGATGAACGATTCGGACGCGATGATGCAATCGGTTGCGGCCAAAAAGCGCGTCACGCTCAATGACGTGGGCCTGTTCTCCGACGGCACGGCCGTCAAGCTTGTGGGCGAGGAAACCTTCCGCATCGCGCGCGGCCTGGTGGATGAGTTCATCGCGGTCGACACCGATGCCGTATGCGCCGCCATCAAGGACGTTTTTGTCGACACCCGCAGCATCGTCGAGCCCGCCGGCGCCCTGGCGGTGGCGGCAATCAAGCAATATGTCGCGGCGCACAAGACCAAGGGCGAGACTTACGCCGCGATCCTTTGCGGCGCCAACATGAACTTCGACCGGCTGCGCTTCGTCGCCGAGCGGGCCGAGGTCGGTGAAGAGCGCGAGGCGCTGTTCGCAGTCACGATCCCCGAGGAGCGCGGCAGCTTTCGGCGCTTTTGCGAACTCATCGGCAATTTGCCCGGTGGGCCGCGCAATGTGACGGAGTTCAACTACCGCATCAGCGACGCCGCCAAGGCCCATGTGTTTGTCGGCCTGACCACCCACGGCAAGGGCGAAAGCGCCAAGATCGCGGCCAATTTTGGCCGCCATGGTTTCGAGGCCCTGGATCTCACACATGACGACCTGGCCAGGGAGCACATCCGCCACATGGTAGGCGGCCATTCGGCGCTCGCCCAGGATGAGCGCCTGCTGCGCTTCGTCTTCCCGGAGCGGCCGGGCGCGCTGATGAAGTTTCTCTCGCACATGCGGCCAAGCTGGAACATCACGCTGTTTCACTACCGCAACCAGGGCGCCGACTA
>DATILI010000231.1:0-7634 GCA_035476635.1 Burkholderiaceae bacterium
GGCCAGGACTCCTTGCAAGACCCGCTGACCGAAACCCTGCAAGCCGACCAGCTGATCGGCCGGGTGCTGGGCAGCGTGGACTTGGCGCCGCTGCTCGATGAACTGGAGCACGCGATGGCCGAAGCCGCCGCGGGAAACACCCCGGACATCGCCAACAGCCCAGCCCTGCGCGCGCTGCAGGCCCGCATGCAGGCGCGCGTGCAAGCTGAAATGGCGCAGGCCGCGCCGCTCATCATCAAGGGCCTGCTGTCGGCCATGCGGCCCCTGCTGGAAGAAATGCAATCCGAGCTGCGGGAACTGGCCCCGCAACCGGCTCTGCGCGCCAAGCCCCGGGCCATTCACTAGGGCCGGCGTGCGGCGACAATTGCCGCATGTACGCCCCACTCCAAAACGACACTTTTTTGCGCGCCTGCCTGCGCCAGGCAACCGACCACACCCCCGTCTGGCTGATGCGCCAGGCCGGCCGCTATCTGCCCGAATACCGCGCCACGCGCGCCCAGGCCGGCAGCTTCATGGGCCTGGCCACCAATGTGGACTACGCCACCGAAGTCACGCTGCAGCCGCTGGCGCGCTACCCGCTGGATGCGGCCATCCTGTTTTCCGACATCCTCACCGTGCCTGACGCGATGGGCCTGGGCCTGAGCTTCGCGTTGGGCGAAGGCCCGCGTTTTGCGTCGCCGGTGCGCGACGAAGCCGCCGTAGCCAGGCTCGAGGTACCCGACATGGACAAGTTGCGCTATGTCTTCGATGCCGTGACCTCGATCCGCAAGGCGCTGAACGGCCGGGTGCCGCTGATCGGCTTTTCGGGCAGCCCCTGGACGCTGGCCTGCTACATGGTTGAAGGCGCGGGTTCGGACGACTACCGCCTCGTCAAGACCATGCTGTATTCGCGCCCGGACCTGATGCACAAGATGCTGCAGGTCAATGCCGATGCGGTGGCGGCCTACCTCAACGCCCAGATCGACGCCGGTGCCCAGGCGGTGATGATTTTCGACAGCTGGGGCGGCGTGCTGGCGGATGGCGCCTTCCAGCAATTCAGCCTGGCCTACACCGCCAGGGTGTTGGCGCAACTCAAGCGCGAGCACGCGGGCCAGCGCATTCCGCGCATCGTTTTCACCAAAGGCGGCGGGCTGTGGCTCAAGGAAATGGCGGCGCTGGATTGCGATGTGCTGGGGCTGGACTGGACGGTCAACCTGGGCGAGGCGCGCAGCCTGGTCGGCGACCGCAAGGCCTTGCAAGGCAACATCGACCCGAATGCGCTGTTTGCCGCGCCCGAGCAGATCAGGGCCGAGGTGGGCAAGGTGCTGGCCAGCTTTGGCAAGCCGCACGCCGGCGCGGGCCCGGGGCCCACGCACATCTTCAACCTGGGGCACGGCATCAGCCAGCACACCCCGCCGGAAAACGTGGCCGTGCTGGTCGACGAAGTGCATGCCGCCTCACGCCGCATGCGCCAATAGCGCGCGGGGCAGGCGCACCGCAGTAGGGCATGCGCGCGTTGTCAAGGCAAAAAATATTTTTTCCTGGCTTGACTTATGCACAAAACTTTTGATGCGGCGCCGCAAACATCGAAGACGGTCACTAGTGATGCTACAAAACCAATAGCGATCGTAAGTTGTTGATTCATATGAAGTTAATAGTTTGCTTTTTTTACGGGCATTCCAGCAAAGTCCTTTGTTTTCAAGGCTTCGCGGAGACTGAAGGCAAACTATCAACAAAGTTATCCACAAAAGCACTGAACAGTCGGCAAAGCAATTAAGAATCAATGACTTACCTCGTGTTTCGCCAGTTCACTTCAAGAATAGTTCTCAACCTCCCCATCTCATGACGCACCGGATCTCCGTCGTGGTGCAGACGCCGGCGCACAGCAAGGTCGCGGGTCCGCTGACATATCAGAGTGAGTTTCCACTCACGGCCGGGACCTTGGTGCGTGTGCCGCTGGGCAAACGCGAGACCTTGGGCGTGGTGTGGGAGCCGGCAGGCGTTGACGCCGACGACCAGCCGGATCGGGACATTCGGGCCATCGCCGGCACGCTGGACGGCATCGCGCCGCTGCCAGCTACGTGGCAGCACCTGGTTACATTTGCGTCCCGCTACTACCAGCGCTCGCTCGGCGAGGTAGCCCTCACCGCACTGCCGCCCCAGTTGCGCGACATGAATGCCACGCAGCTGGCGCGCCGGCTCAAGCGGCCGGCCGGGTCGGCGCAGGCCGCTGGCAATCCAGCCGACGCGATCGCGCCGAGCGCCGAGCAGGAACAAGCCCTTGCCCGATTCGAGGCGGAAAGCGGGCCCTTCCTGCTGTTCGGCGCAACCGGCAGCGGCAAGACCGAGGTCTACCTGCGCGCCGTGCAGGCCCTGCTCGCACGCACGCCCGATGCGCAGGCGCTGGTGATGGTGCCCGAGATCAATCTCACGCCGCAGCTGGAGGCCCGCTTCATCGCGCGCTTCGGCGCCGATGCGGTGGTCTCCCTGCACAGCGGCATGACCAACCCGCAACGCCTGAAGAGCTGGCTCGCGGCGCACAGCGGCGCGGCGCGCATCGTGCTGGGCACGCGCATGGCGGTCTTCGCCTCGCTGCCGCGCCTGAAGCTGATCGTGGTCGATGAGGAGCACGACCCGAGCTACAAGCAGCAGGAAGGCGCGCGCTACTCGGCGCGCGATCTCGCCATCTACCGCGGCCGGCTGGAAAACGCCAAGGTCATGCTGGGCTCGGCCACCCCATCGCTGGAGAGCTGGCACCACAGCCGCCCCGAGGCTGAAGGCGGCCGCTATGCGCGGCTGGCCATGCCCAGCCGCGTCGGCGCGGGCGCCCTGCCCCGGGTCCGGCTGGTCGACATGAACCTGCAGCCCAAGCACACGGTGTTCTCCGGCTATTTGCTCGAGGCCATCCGCGAGCGCCTGGCGCGCGGCGAGCAGGCCATGGTGTTCCTGAACCGGCGCGGCTACGCCCCGGTGCTGCACTGCGCCGACTGCGGCTGGAAGAGCGAGTGCCCCCACTGCAGCGCCTACCGCGTGTTCCACAAGATCGACCGCACGCTGCGCTGCCACCATTGCGGTTTTACCGAGCGCGTGCCGCGCGCCTGCCCGGCCTGCGGCAATCTGGACATCGCCCCCCTGGGCCGCGGCACCGAGCGGCTGGAAGAACATCTGGCCGAGTTGCTGGCCGACGCGAAGCGGCCCGATGGCCAGCCGATCAAAGTGGCGCGTATCGATGCCGACAGCACCCGGCTCAAGGGCGCGCTCGAATCGCAATTGGCCCAGGTGCATGCCGGTGAGGTCGATGTGCTGGTGGGCACGCAGATGATCGCCAAGGGCCATGACTTTCGCCGCATCACCCTGGTGGCCGCGGTCAATCCCGACGGCGCGCTGTTCTCCAGCGATTTCCGCGCGCCGGAGCGGCTGTTCTCATTGCTGATGCAGGCCGGTGGCCGTGCCGGGCGCGACGCGGCGCAAAGCGCGGCCAGCGAAATGTGGGTCCAGACGGCGCACCCCAGGCATGCGCTGTTCGACGCCCTGCGCCGGCACGACTTCGCCGCCTTCGCGGCCCAGCAGCTCAAGGAGCGCGAGCAGGCCGGCATGCCGCCCTTCGCCTACCAGGCCCTGGTGCGGGCGGAGGCGCGCACGCAGGAGGCGGCGCAGGCGTTTCTGAACGCAGCCAGCGCACAGGCCAGCGGCCTTGCCGGCGCCGCGCAGGTCATGCTGTACCCCGCCGTGCCGATGACGGTTCAGCGCGTGGCCAACATCGAGCGCGCGCAAATGCTGGTGGAAAGCGCGTCGCGCGCCGCGCTGCAACGCTTTCTCTCGGACTGGCACGCGGTGCTGCACGCCACGCGCGCCGCCCCCGAGGCCAAGGGCTTGATCCGCTGGGCCGTGGACGTCGACCCGCTGGCGATCTGACCCAGAGGCCCGTGGGGCCCAAGCTCAGCGCGCAAGGTCGAAGCGGTCGAGATTCATCACCTTGGTCCAGGCCGCCACGAAGTCCCGCACGAACTTCTGCTGCGCGTCCGCGCTGGCATAGACCTCCGCCAGCGCCCGCAACTGGGAGTTGGAGCCGAAGACGAGGTCGGCACGGGTGCCGGTCCACTTGGGCGCACCCGTGGCACGATCGCGGCCCTCGAACACATCCTGCGCGTCGGAGGCCGCTTTCCAGGCCGTTCCCATGTCCAGCAGATGCACGAAGAAGTCGTTGCTCAAGACCCCCGGCCGCTGGGTGAGGACGCCATGCGCAGAGGCCCCGGCGTTGGCACCCAGCACACGCAGGCCGCCCACCAGCACCGTCATCTCGGGCGCAGTCAAGCGCAACAACTGCGCGCGGTCCACCAGCGGCCCCTCGGCCGGCGCGGCGTACCAGGTCTTCTGGTAATTGCGAAAGCCGTCCGCGATCGGTTCGAGCGCGGCGAAGGACGCCACGTCGGTCTGCTCCTGCGAAGCGTCCATGCGGCCCGGCGCAAACGGCACCGTCACGGCCTGGCCAGCACTCTTCGCCGCCTGCTCGACGCCGGCGCCGCCGGCCAGCACGATCAGGTCGGCCAGCGATATCTTCTTGGCCCCGGCCGCTGCGCCATTGAACGCTTTCTGGATGCCCTCCAGCGTGCCCAGCACCTTGGCCAGCTGAGCCGGCTGGTTGACCTCCCAGTCCTTCTGCGGCGCCAGGCGAATGCGCGCGCCGTTGGCACCGCCGCGCTTGTCGGAACCGCGGAAGGTGGACGCGGACGCCCAGGCGGTCGACACCAGCTCGGCAACCGACAGGCCCGAGGCCAGCACCTGGGCTTTGAGGGCGGCGATGTCGCTCGCATCGACCAGCGGGTGGTCAACCGCGGGGATGGGGTCTTGCCAAATGAGCTGCTCCGCCGGAACCTCCGGGCCGAGATAGCGCGCAAGCGGGCCCATGTCGCGGTGCGTGAGCTTGAACCACGCGCGCGCAAAGGCATCGGCGAACTGCCCGGGGTTCGCGAGAAAGCGCCGCGCGATCTTTTCATAGGCCGGGTCCAGGCGCAGGGACAGGTCCGTGGTCAGCATGGTCGGCGCGTGGCGCTTGCCCGTATCGTGCGCATCGGGGATGGTGCCGGCGCCCGCGCCGCCCTTGGCCACCCACTGGTGCGCACCGGCGGGGCTCTTGCTCAGTTCCCATTCGAAGCCGAACAGGTTTTCCAGGAAGTTGTTGCTCCACTTCGTGGGCGTCGTGGTCCAGGTGACTTCCAGGCCGCTGGTGATCGCGTCACCCGCCTTGCCCGCGCCGAAGCGGCTGGCCCAGCCCAGGCCCTGCTCCGCGATGCCGGCGGCTTCCGGCTCGGCCCCGACCAGGGCCACATCGCCGGCGCCATGGGTCTTGCCGAAGCTGTGGCCGCCCGCGATGAGCGCCACCGTCTCTTCGTCGTCCATCGCCATGCGGGCAAAGGTCTCGCGGATATCGCGCGCCGCGGCGACCGGATCGGGCTTGCCGTTCGGGCCTTCAGGGTTGACGTAGATCAGGCCCATCTGCACGGCCCCCAGCGGGTTCTGCAGCTCCCGATCGCCGGAGTAGCGCTGGTCATCCAGCCACTTTTTCTCGGCGCCCCAGTTGATGTCTTCCTCGGGTTCCCAGATGTCCTCGCGCCCGCCGGCGAATCCAAAGGTCTTGAACCCCATCGACTCCAGCGCGACGTTGCCAGCCAGGATCATGAGGTCGGCCCAGGAGATGCTCTTGCCGTACTTCTGCTTGATGGGCCACAGTAGCCGGCGCGCCTTGTCGAGGTTGCCGTTGTCGGGCCAGCTGTTGAGCGGCGCGAAGCGCTGGCTGCCATTGCCCGCGCCGCCGCGGCCGTCGCCGGTGCGGTAGGTACCGGCACTGTGCCAGGCCATGCGGATGAACAAGGGGCCGTAGTGCCCGAAGTCCGCCGGCCACCAGTCCTGCGAGTCGGTCATCAGCGCCTGCAGATCCTTCTTCACCGCCGCCAGGTCGAGGCTCTTGAACGCCTTCGCATAGTTGAAGCCCGGGTCCATGGGATCGGACAGCGAGGAGCGCTGGTGCAGCAGCTTCAGGTTCAGCTGGTTCGGCCACCAATCCTTGTTGGAGGTGCCGCCGCCAGGGGCGTGCTTCGGGGCGCCGCCCGAAAACGGGCACTTGGATTCGCTTGCTTGGCTGCTCATGGGAAGTCTCCAGCGGTTTGAGGAACCTTGACTTTAGTAATCAGGCGTCGATATGACAATGCAATTGTTGACATCAAATCAATAGCACTTAGCTATTGCATCAGGTCAGAAGCGCCACCGCGCCCGAGAACGTGACGAAGGCCGCCGCGGTGGAGACCAGGATGATGCGCGCGATGCGGCCGTTGTCGGCGCCGAATTTTTCGGCCAGGATCGAGACATTGCTCGCGCTCGGCAGTGCGGCCACCAGCACGATGACGGTGAGCGCGAACTTGTCCAGCGGCAACCCCAGGTTGATCGCGCCGGCGCCGACCAGCAGCACCAGCAGCGGATGCACCACGAGCTTGACGACGGCCACCGGCAGGTAGTCGCGAAGCGGCATAGTGCCCTTGTCGCTGTGCGGCGCCAGGATCTGTGAACGCGCCAGCACCGCGCCAATGGTGAACAGCGCCACCGGCGAGGCCGCGTCGGCCAGCAGGCCGATGGTCTGCATCACGGGCGCGGGAAATTCCAGGCGCAGCGCCGACGCCACGCCGCCCAGGATGATGGCCCAGGGCATGGGATTCATCACCACGCCGCGCAGCGCGTTCTTCATCGCCTTGCTTGCGCCATGCTCGTCCGCTCCGTCCAGCCGCGACAAGGCGATGCACAGCGACGAGGTCACCACCAGGTCGACCAGGATGGTCACGATGGCCGGCCCGGCCGCCTTGGCGCCGAGCAGCGCCACGAGCAGCGGCACACCCATGAAGCCGGTGTTGGGAAACGCCGCCACCAGCGCGCCAAAGGCCGCGTCGTTCCAGCCGATGCGCCGGTTCATGCTGGCGGCCACCACGAAGCCCACCATCACCAGCGCGCACAGCAAGTAGGTGAAGAACAGGCTGGCGTCCAGCAGCTCGGCAATCGGCGTGGTGGAGCCGAAGCGGTACAACATGCACGGCAATGCGAAATACAGCACGAAGGTGTTCAGCCCCGGAATCGCTTCCAGCGGCAGCATGCGCCGGCGGGCGGCAATGTAGCCACCAAGTACGAGCGCGAAAAAGGGGAAGGTAACGAGAAGGATGGACAGCACGGGCGCTATTTTGCGTGCTGTTCGAGAAAGTCCTTGAGCTGGTCGGCGGGCAGCGGGCGGCTGAACAGGTAGCCCTGGTAGGCGTGGCAATGGTGCTCGGCCAGGAACTGCCTTTGCGCGTCGTTCTCGACGCCCTCGGCGATCACGCCGAAGCCCAGGCTTTGCGCCAGCGCGATGATGGTCCGCACGATGGCCGCGTCATTGGGGTTGACCAGCAGGTCGCGCACAAACGACTGGTCGATCTTGAGCTGGTCCAGCGGCAGCCGCTTCAGGTAGTACAGGGAGGAATAGCCGGTGCCGAAATCGTCCAGCGAAAAGCCGACCCCGCGCGACTTGAGCGCTGCCATCTTGGTGATGGTTTCGTCCATGTCGCTGACCAGCAGGCTTTCGGTGAGTTCGAGCTTGAGGTTCTGCGGGTTGGCGCCGGTGCTGTCCAGCACCG
>DATILI010000232.1:0-16116 GCA_035476635.1 Burkholderiaceae bacterium
AATGCACAACCTGAAAGGACTCCCATGAAGAAATACCTTTGCCTGGCCTACTACGACCCCCAGAAATTTGCCGCGATGCCGTCCGACGCGGTCCAGGCGCTGGTCAGCCAGTGCCCGGCGCGTGATGCGCAGCTCAAGGCCACGGGGCAATTGCTGGTCAGCGCCTCGCTGGGTGAGGCGGACCAGGTCATGTCGCTGCGCCCGCGTGGTGGCACGAGTCGGGCCACCGACGGGCCCTTCTCCGAATCCAAGGAGTTGGTGGGTGGCCTTTTCATCATCGAGGCCGCGGACCGCGACGAAGCCCTGCGCATCGCCGCGCTGCATCCTGCGGCGGCGCTGGGCGAGCAGGCCGGCTGGGGCATCGAAATGCACCCCATCGAGATGTACCAGGACCACGCTGCCGGTGCGGGTGGCTAAGCCGAGGGGGTCAGGGCGTTTCCGCTTTCCGAAACTCGGTGGGCGACACGCCCGTCCACTGCCGAAACGCGCGTGTAAAGCTTTTCTCGTTTCTGAACCCCGTCGCCGCGGCGATCTGCTTCACCGGCTTGCTGCTGCGGTAGAGCAGGTCTTTGGCGCGCTCTTGGCGCACCTCGTCTTTCAACTGCTGCAGGCTCGCGCCTTCTTCCTTAAGCTGCCGGTGCAGGGTGCGCGCCGAAACATGCAGCAGCTCGGCGATGCCGTCGGCGCTGTGGGCCTGCTCGGGATGCGCCGCCAGCGCCTGGCGTACCTGCTGCACCAGCAGGCGGTCCCGCCGGTATTGCAGCACCGTGATCGGCAGGGCGCGCTGCAGCATGGTTTGCAGCGCTTTTTCATCGCGGCGCAGCGGCAGCGCCAGGTAGCTTGCATCGAAGCGGATTTCCGCCCGGGGCGCGTCAAAATGCAGCGGGCCGGGAAACATGTGGGCATAGGCGTCCGCGTGCGCCGCGGCGGCAAAGGGCAGGCGCGTGCTCTGCAGGGGGATGCGCGAGTCGATGTACCAGCAGGCCAGGCCGTGGATGTTGCGCAGTACGAAGGCCAGGCCGAGCTCGCGCACGTCGGCTTGGAGATTGCACGGCAGATCGGCCGGTTCGTTCACCACGATCGCTGCGGTGGCGCCGCTGGTGGCCAGCTCCAGGCGGATGGTGTTGGTCAGCAGTGCGTGATGGCGGCACCAGCGCTTGAGCGCGATGCCCAGGTCGGGGGCGGTGAGAGATGCGCGGGCCAGCATGCCGTAGCTGCCCCAGGGCAGCTTGCGGTTGAAGGCGCCCAGGCCTTCGTCGTCCAGCTCCTGCATGGCGGTGGCCGAGAGCATTTCCATCTGGCGCGCGGTCATGCGGCCATTGGGCTTGATCAACTGGGCTGGCGTGATCTGTGCCAGCTTCAAGACCTGGCCGGGTTCCTGGCCATAGCGCCGATACGCCGCCACAATCGCCCTGGCAAAGAGCATGGGGGTGACGGCGGCGGGCGGCGCAGTGAGGATCGGGGATTTGGGTCTTGGCACAACGCGAGTCTGCGCCAGCATGGCACGATTTGCAACCTTTCTGGCTCCCGGACGGGGGCTGCGCTGACTATGCTGAAGGCACGCACTACCCGTGCGAGCCTGGCACGCGCCTGATGCAGGAGACATTCACCATGAACACAAGTTCTTCCTCGCCCGCCCCTTCATCCATTCCTGGGGCTGCCCAGGCACGCGGCGCCACCGCGCCTGCGTTGATCGAGCAGACCATCGGCGATTTCTTCGATGCCATGGTGGCGCGCCAACCGGACCACGAGGCCCTGGTCAGCGCGCACCAGCGCCTGCGCTACAGCTACCGCCAACTGCAGCAGGCTTCAAACCGCCTGGCCAGCGCCTTGCTGGGCCTGGGCCTGGAAACCGGCGACCGCGTCGGCATCTGGTCGCACAACAATGCCGAATGGGTGCTGATGCAATTGGCCACGGCCAGGATCGGGCTGATCCTGGTCAATATCAATCCGGCCTACCGCACGGCCGAGCTGGAATACGCGCTCAACAAGGTTGGCTGCAAGGCCCTGGTCAGCATGGCGCGTTTCAAGACCAGTGACTACTTGAGCATGCTGCGCGAACTGGGCCCGGCACGCCTGCCGCAGCTGCGCACCATCGCCTGGATCGACGAAGCAGGGCAGGGCGGCGAGGAGCCTGGGATGCAGCGCTTCTCCGCCTTGCTGGCCGGCGGCAATCCGGATGACCCGCGGCTTGAAGGCATCGCAAAGACGCTGAAGGCCACCGACCCGATCAACATCCAGTTCACCAGTGGCACCACGGGTTTCCCCAAGGGCGCGACGCTGACGCATCGCAACATCCTGAACAACGGATTCTTCATCGGCGAATGCATGAAGCTCACGCCGGCCGACCGTCTTTGCGTTCCGGTGCCGCTGTACCACTGCTTCGGCATGGTGCTGGGCAACCTGGCATGCCTGACGCACGGCGCCACCGTCGTCTACCCGAACGACGGCTTCGATGCGCTGACTGTGCTGCAAACCGTGCAGGACGAAAAATGCACCGGCCTGCATGGCGTGCCCACGATGTTCATTGCCGAGCTCGACCATCCGCGCTTCAAGGAGTTCGACTTGTCGACCTTGCGCACCGGCATCATGGCCGGCTCGCCGTGTCCGACCGAAGTCATGAAGCGCGTGGTCGGCGAGATGAACCTGCGCGAAATCACCATCGCCTACGGCATGACCGAAACCAGCCCGGTGAGTTGCCAGAGTTCTACCGACACGCCGCTGGAAAAGCGCGTGTCCACCGTCGGCCAGGTGCAGCCGCATCTTGAAGTGAAGATCATCGACGCCGACAGCGGTGCGGTGCTGGCGCCCGGTGTTTCCGGCGAGCTCTGCACGCGCGGCTATTCGGTGATGCACGGCTACTGGGGCGATGAAGCCAGGACCCGCGAAGCCATCGACGCCGACGGCTGGATGCACACCGGCGACCTGGCCACCATGGATGAGCAGGGCTATGTGAACATCGTCGGCCGCATCAAGGACATGGTCATTCGCGGCGGCGAGAACATCTATCCGCGCGAGATCGAGGAGTTCCTCTACCGCCACCCCAAGGTGCAAGACGTGCAGGTGGTGGGCTTGCCCGACAAGAAGTACGGCGAAGAGCTCTGTGCCTGGATCATCGCCAAGCCCGGCCAGCTGCTTTCCGAAGACGAGGTGCGCGACTTCTGCAAGGGCCAGATTGCGCACTACAAGGTGCCACGCTACATTCGATTTGTCACCGAGTTCCCGATGACGGTAACCGGCAAGATCCAGAAATTCAAGATTCGCGATGCAATGAAAAACCAGCTGGGGCTGGAAGAAGAAAGAACCGCATGACCACCCTTGAGACGAAGCTCAACAGCCGTTCCGCTGAATTCCAGGCCAACGCCGGCGCCATGCGCGCGCTGGTGGAAGACCTCCAGGCCCAGGTTGCCAAGGCCGCGGCCGGCGGCGGCGAGACCGCGCGCAAGAAGCACGTCGCGCGTGGCAAGCTGCCTCCGCGCGAGCGCGTGCAGATGCTGCTGGACTCCGGCACACCCTTTCTTGAAATCGCGCCACTTGCCGCGCATGCCATGTACCACGGCGATGCGCCTTGCGCCGGCCTGATCGCCGGCATCGGCCGGGTCAGCGGCGTGGACTGCATGATTGTGTGCAACGACGCCACCGTCAAGGGCGGCACGTACTACCCGATGACGGTGAAGAAGCATCTGCGCGCGCAAGAGATCGCGCAGCAAAACCGCCTGCACTGCATCTACCTGGTGGACTCGGGCGGTGCCAACCTGCCCAATCAGGACGAAGTATTCCCCGACCGCGACCATTTTGGACGCATCTTCTTCAACCAGGCCAACATGAGCGCCCAGGGCATCTCGCAGATCGCCGTGGTCATGGGCAGCTGCACGGCCGGCGGCGCCTACATGCCGGCCATGAGCGACGAAAGCATCATCGTCAAGAACCAGGGCACGATCTTTCTGGGCGGCCCGCCGCTGGTGAAGGCGGCCACCGGCGAGGTGGTGACAGCCGAAGACCTGGGCGGCGGCGACGTGCACACGCGTCTGTCGGGCGTGGCCGACCACCTCGCGCAAAACGACATGCATGCGCTGGCGCTGGCGCGCGCCTCGGTGGCCAACCTGAACTCGCGCAAGGTGGTGGAGCAGGCGCTGCGCACGCCGCAGGCACCCAGGTTCCCGACGGACGAACTCTACGGCGTAATTCCGGTCGACACCCGCAAGCCCTTTGATGTGCGCGAGATCATCGCCCGCATCGTCGACGGCAGTGCGTTCGACGAGTTCAAGGCGCGCTTTGGCACTACCCTGGTTTGCGGCTTCGCGCATGTCGAGGGCATGCCGGTGGGCATCGTCGCCAACAACGGAATATTGTTTTCGGAGAGCGCGCAAAAGGGCGCGCACTTCATCGAACTGTGCTGCCAACGCAAGGTGCCGCTGGTGTTCCTGCAGAACATCACGGGCTTCATGGTGGGCCGCAAATACGAGAACGAAGGCATCGCGCGCCACGGCGCCAAGATGGTGACAGCCGTGGCCACGGCCCAGGTGCCGAAGTTCACCATCATCATCGGCGGCAGCTACGGCGCCGGCAACTATGGCATGTGCGGCCGGGCCTACTCGCCGCGCTTTCTCTGGATGTGGCCCAACGCGCGGATCTGTGTCATGGGCGGCGAGCAAGCCGCTGGCGTGCTGGCGACGGTCAAGCGCGATGGCATCGAGGGCAAGGGCGGCAGCTGGAGCGCAGAAGAAGAGGCTGCGTTCAAGAAGCCGGTGCTCGACCAGTTCGCGCACCAGTCGCATCCCTACTACGCGAGCGCGCGCATCTGGGACGACGGCGTGATTGACCCGGCCGACACCCGCCGCGTGCTGGCGCTGGGGCTCTCGGCCAGTCTCAACGCGCCGATTCCGGACACGAAGTTCGGCGTGTTCCGCATGTAGCCAGGATTGAAATGACACGGATTCCCATGCGCTTCAAGGAAATTGGTTTTTCAGCCACGCTGCTGATCGCTTGTGCAGCCGTGTTCGCCCAGGCGCCGGCTATGGATGCGGCGCTGAATGAAGCGGTCGAGCTCGTGTCGAAAAAGGGCCTGTTCACGATCGAACTGGAAACCACGATTTACAAACCCGATGGCGAGGGGCCCTTTCCGGTGGCTGTAGTCAACCATGGCAAGGCGCCGGGAGACACTCGCTTCCAGGCGCGTTACCGGCCGGCGTCCGCGGCCCGCTATTTTTTGCAGCGCGGCTATGCGGTGGTGGTGCCGATGCGCCAGGGTTTCTCGAAATCCGGCGGCAGCTATATCGGCGGCGGATGCAATGTGGGGAGCAACGGACGCGTTCAAGCCGAGGATGTCAAGGCGGTGATGGAATACATTGCCACGCAACCCTGGGCGGACAAGGAGCGCGTCGTCGTGCTCGGGCAGTCGCACGGCGGATGGACCACGCTGGCCTTCGGCGCGCAGAACTACCCCGGTGTCAAAGGGCTTGTCAATTTTGCGGGCGGGTTGCGTCAAGAGCAGTGTCCGAATTGGCAGCAGGCACTCGCTGGCGCCGCTTCCGGCTATGCCAAGGAAACCCGGCTGCCATCGCTCTGGTTCTACGGCGACAACGACAGCTATTTCAACCCCGGCACTTTTCACGCCATGTACGAGCAGTACCAGGCCGCCGGCGGCAAAGCGCACCTGGTGGCCTTCGGCAATTTCGGCTCCGACGCGCACAGTATGTTTGGTGCACGCGCCGGCACCGCCATCTGGCAACCCGAGGTGACGAAATTCCTGGCCTCGATCGGGATGCCGCACGACCCGCTGCCTGCACTCGCCAGGTTTGGCGTGGCCTCTTCGATGCCGGTGCCACCGCGCACCGAATTCTCTGGTCTGGAAGACGAAGGCAAGCTGCCCCATCTGCGCGACACGGGGCGCGCGGGCTACAAGACCTACTTGACCAAACTTATGCCGCGTGCCTTCGCCATTGCGCCGAACGGGGCTTGGGGCTGGGCCGATGGTGGCGATGACCCGCTCAAGCGTGCGTTGGACAATTGCAATCGCAGCGGCAAGGGGGAGTGCCGCTTGTACTCGGTCGATGACTATGTTGTATGGAAGGCAGAGTGACGATGGCCGCGCTGGACAACATCTACGAAACCGCCGAGCACGAACTGCTGCGCGAGCAGGTTGCACGCTTTCTCGCGCGCGAGGTCGAGCCTCACGGCGCAGCGTGGGAAGAGCAGGGCTTTGTGCCGCGCGACGTATTGCGCCGCATGGGCGAGGCCGGCTTGCTGGGCCTGATGTACGAGGGCGGCTATGGCGGCGGCGAAGCCGATGCGCTGGCCAACCTCGTGTTTGCCGAGGCGCTGTCGCAGTCCACCTTCGCCGGCTTCATCATCACGGTGCTGGTGCACACCGACATGGCCGGGCCGCATCTGCACCATGCGGGCAGCCCCGCGCAGAAGGAAAAATATCTGAAGCGCGTGACCGCCGGCGAGCTGATCACGGCAGTCGGCATCACGGAGCCCGGCGCGGGCTCCGACGTGGCGGGCATCCGCACGACCGCGCGGCGCGAAGGAAATGACTGGGTGCTCAACGGCACCAAGATGTTCATCACCAACGGCGTGCATGCCGGCCTGTATTTCATCGCCGCCAGGACCGGCTCCGCGCGCCATGCGGTGTCGATGTTCATCGTCGAAAAAGGCACGCCGGGTTTCAGCGTGGGACGCGCGTTGAAGAAGACGGGCTGGCTTTCTTCGGACACGGCCGAGCTGATTCTGGACAACGTGCGCATCCCCGAAGCCAACCTGCTGGGTGAAGAAGGCAAGGGCTTCTACGCCGTGATGAAAAACTTCCAGACGGAGCGCATCGCGCTGGCGGCGATGGCGGTGGGGCACTGCACCCAGGCGATCCGATTGACCTTGGACTACGTGCGCCAGCGCCAGGCCTTCGGCGCCACCTTGTGGGATCAGCAGACGATTCGCCAGCGCCTGGCGATGGTCGATGCCAAGACGCGCGCGGCGCGGCAGTTCATGTACCACTGCGCGTGGCGGGTGACGCAGGGTCACGACGTGGTCCAGGAGGTGTCCATGCTCAAGGCGCTGACGGGAGAGCTCGTTAACGAGGTGGTACAGACCTGCCAGCAGTTTCACGGCGGCATGGGCTACATCCGCGAAACCGCCATCGAGCGCCTCTGGCGCGACGCGCGCGTGCTGGCCATCGGCGGTGGCGCCACCGAAGTGATGCTCGAAGAAGTGGCCAAGCGCTACTGAATACTCCGGGGAACCCATGAAGAATTTGCAATGTTCCGAGACTGGCCATGTGGCTACAGTCGTTTTGAATCGGCCCGAGGTGCGCAACGCCTTCAACGACGAAGTGATCGCCGAACTCACCCAGCTACTGCGCGCACTCGGCACGCGCGACGACGTGCGCTGCATCGTGCTGGCAGCCAATGGTTCGGCCTTTTGCGCCGGTGCGGACCTGAACTGGATGCGCCGCATGGCCGACTACACGCGCGCCGAAAACCTGGCCGACGCGGGTGCGCTGGCCGAGATGCTGCGCGTGCTCTATGCCTGCCCGAAGCCGACCATTGCGCGCGTTCAGGGCGATGCCTATGCGGGCGGTACCGGGCTGGTGGCGGCCTGCGATATCGCGGTGAGTGTGGACACAGCCCACTATTGCCTGAGCGAAGTCAAGCTGGGCCTGATCCCCGCCACCATCAGCCCGTACGTGATCCGCGCGATGGGTGCGCGTGCGGCCCACCGCTACTTCCTGACGGCCGAGCGCTTCAGTGCCAATGAGGCCTTGCGCATCGGCTTTGTGCATGAAGTAGTGGCGGCTGATGCGCTCGACGCGAAGGTGGCCGAGATCGCGGCAACTTTGGTGGCCGCCGGCCCCGAGGCCTTGAAGGCCTGCAAGAAGCTGGTGCAGGACGTCGCCGAGCGCGAGATCGATACGGCCTTGATCGCGCAGACGGTAGAAGGCATTGCCGACATCCGCGTGAGCACCGAAGGCCGCGAAGGCGTGCAGTCGTTCCTGCAAAAGCGCAAGCCCAATTGGCTGTAATACACCATGCAAGCCTGGTCCCATCTGCTGGACACCCCCCAACTGCTGGCGCTGGCCGCCGCACTGGGCTGGGCCAGCGGCTTTCGGCTGTACGCGGCGGTGTTCATCACCGGCATGGCCGGCTACCTTGGCTGGATCGTCCTGCCATCGGGTCTGCAGGTCTTGCAGCATCCGGCCGTGCTCTCGGCCAGCGGCTTCATGCTGTTCATCGAGTTCTTCGCCGACAAGATCCCCCTGGTGGATTCGCTCTGGGACATGGTGCACACCGTGATCCGCATTCCCGCGGGCGCGGCGCTTGCTGCCGGGGCGCTGGGGGCGGACGGCACCACCATGACCTGGGTCGCCGCGCTGCTCGGAGGCACCTTGGCGGCCACGTCGCACGCCACCAAGATGACGGCGCGCGCCGCGGTCAATACATCGCCCGAGCCCTTTTCCAATGTGCTGTTGTCGTTGTTCGAAGACGGCCTGGTGGTCGGCGCCATGTGGCTGGCCGCCACGCATCCTGTAATTTTCGGTATTGCACTGTGCTTCACCCTGGTTCTGATGGTGTTGCTGCTGATGCTGCTGTGGCGCTTTCTCAAGGCTGTGGCCTCCAAGCTTTCCCAATTTTTCTCTGGCGCCAAAGCGCCGCAAGGAACCTAGATGTTCAACAAGATCCTGATTGCAAATCGCGGTGAAATCGCCTGCCGAGTGGCCGCAACAGCGGGGCGCATGGCCATCAAGACCGTGGCGGTGTATTCCGACGCCGATGCGCACGCCAAGCACGTGGGCGCCTGCGATGAGGCCGTGCACATCGGCGGCAGCGCGCCGAAGGAAAGCTATTTGCGCTGGGAGCGCATCATCGAGGCGGCCAAGGCCACGGGCGCACAGGCGATCCACCCGGGCTATGGCTTCCTGAGCGAGAACGAGGAGTTTGCCAAGGCCTGCGCCGAAGCTGGGCTGGTGTTCATCGGCCCGCCGCCCTCGGCGATCCAGGCCATGGGCCTGAAAGCCGAGTCCAAGCAGTTGATGGAAAAGGCCGGGGTGCCGCTGGTGCCGGGCTACCATGGCGCGGGCCAGGACCCCACCATGCTCAGGAAAGAGGCCGACCGCATCGGCTACCCGGTGCTGATCAAGGCCAGCGCCGGTGGCGGCGGCAAGGGCATGCGCGCGGTGGACAAGTCGGCAGACTTCGACGCTGCGCTGGCTTCGTGCAAGCGCGAGGCGATCAACAGCTTCGGCGACGATGCGGTGCTGATCGAAAAATACGTGCAGCGCCCGCGCCACATCGAGATCCAGGTGTTCGGCGACACGCACGGCAATTACGTTTACCTGTTCGAGCGCGACTGCTCGGTGCAGCGGCGCCACCAGAAAGTGCTGGAAGAAGCGCCGGCCCCCGGCATGACCGAGGCGATGCGCAAGCAGATGGGCGAAGCGGCCGTGGCTGCGGCGCGCGCGGTCGACTACGTGGGTGCGGGCACGGTGGAATTCATCGTGGAGCAGCGCGCGGATGGAACGCCGAGCGCCGCGCCGGGCCGCCCCAAGCAAGCGAGCACCCCCTCGGGGGGCAGCGAGGACACGCCAGTGCCGAGCGTGGGGGCGAACATGTCTTTTTTCTTCATGGAAATGAACACGCGCCTGCAGGTGGAGCACCCGGTGACCGAGGCCATCACCGGCCTCGACCTGGTGGAATGGCAGCTGCGCGTGGCCTTCGGCGAGAAACTGCCGCTGGCGCAAGAGCAATTGCGCATCAACGGCCATGCGATCGAGGCGCGCATCTGCGCCGAGAATCCCGACAACAATTTCCTGCCCGCCACGGGGACGTTGCGGGTCTACCGCAAGCCGGCCTGCACGGCCTTCACCCGCAGCCTGACGCGCGTGGATGACGGTGTGCGTGAGGGCGATGCGATCTCGCCGTTCTACGACTCGATGATCGCCAAGCTCATCGTGCACGGCGACACGCGCGAGCAGGCGTTGGCGCGGCTGGACGAAGCGCTGGCGCAGACCCATATCGTCGGGCTGAGTACCAATGTGCAGTTCCTGCGCCATGTGGTGAGGAGCCCCTCGTTTGCCAAGGCCGACCTGGACACGGCGCTGATTCCGCGCGAGGCCGCCGTGCTGTTCGACCAGGAGCCGGTGGGCCTGGCCCTGGCCGCCGCCGCGGCGGTGGCGCAGACCCTGCTGGACGAGCGTGCCACCGAAACCGCCGACCCCTTCGGCCGGCGCGATGGCTGGCGCTCGCACGGATTGAACGTGCGGCCCCTCGCATTCGAATTTCGTGGTGAGATCGTCAAGGCGATGCTGACCTACCTGCATGACGGGGCGCTGCACTTCGCCATCGGCGAGGTGGCGGGTCCCTTGTCGTTTTCTCGCACGCCTTCCGGGTTGGACCTGTCGTTCGCCGGGCAAAGAGTGCAGGCCAGCACCTATGTGCAAGGCGAGACGATGCATGTATTCACCCCGCTGGGCGCCACGCAGATCACCGAGATCGACCTGCTCGCACACGCCGGCGATACGCAAGCCGAAGGCGGCCGCCTGACCGCGCCGATGCCGGGCAAGGTGGTGTCGTTCGCGGTGAAGGCGGGCGACAAGGTCAACAAGGGCCAGGCGCTTGCGGTGATGGAGGCGATGAAGATGGAACACACCATCGCCGCGCCTGCCGACGGCACGGTGGCCGAGCTGCTGTATGCACCGGGCGACCAAGTGGCTGAAGGTTCTGAGCTGCTGAAACTCGCGGCCTGAAAGCATGCCGAGGCCGGTGGCGAGACAATAGCGGCATGCTAATCAGTTTCTGTTGTACCGATACCAAGGCCGAACCCTGGCTGGAAGGCTTGCGCGCGGCCTTGCCGCAGGCCAGCGTCTCGTTGTGGGCACCCGATGCGGGCCCGGCTGACTATGCCGTGGTCTGGGCGCCGCCCCAGCAGTTCTTCGACGAACAACCCGCGCTCAAGGGCATCTTCAACATCGGCGCAGGCGTCGATGCCTTGATGAAGCTGCGCCTGCCGCCCGAGGCTCGCGTGGTGCGCCTGGACGACGCGGGCATGTCGGTGCAGATGGCCGAATTCGTTGCACACGCAGTGGTCCGGCATTTTCGGGAGTTCGATGGCTATGAGGCCGACACACGCGCGGGCAAGTGGTCTTATCGCAGGCCGCGCAGCCGGGGCGACTTTCCGGTGGGCGTCATGGGCCTGGGGGTGCTGGGCGAGCGTGTGGCGCAGGCCTTGCAGCTGTTTGAGTTTCCGGTGCTGGGCTGGAGCCGCTCGCCCAAGGTGATTGAGGGCGCTCGGTGCTTCGCGGGCCAGGCGCAGTTCGATGAGTTTCTGCAGGCTACGCGTGTCCTCGTTTGCCTGCTGCCGCTCACGGCCGATACCCGCGACATCATGAACCGCGCCAATTTGTCGAAGCTGCAGCCTGGCGGCTATGTGATCAATGTGGCGCGCGGCGGCCACCTGGTGGACGAAGACCTGATCACGCTGCTGGACAGCGGCCATCTCGCGGGCGCTGCGCTGGATGTGTTCCGTACCGAGCCGCTGCCGGCCGGCCACGCGTTCTGGACGCATCCGAAGATCACGGTAACGCCGCACACCTCGGCACGCACCCTGAGAGAAGAGAGCATCGCCCAGATCGCGGCAAAGATCGTCGCGCTGGACCGCGGAGAGCCCATCGCCGGTGTGGTTGACCGCCAGCGAGGATACTGAAAGTAGTCCGCAGGAGCCTGAATCATGAATCTCCCCTCAAAAGTCAAACTGGTCGACGTCGGGCCGCGCGATGGCCTGCAGAACGAAAAGCAGCCGGTGCCGGCCGAGGTCAAGATCGGGCTGGTGCACCGCCTGCAGGACGCGGGACTGAAGGAAATCGAGGTCACCAGTTTTGTCTCGCCCAAATGGGTGCCGCAGATGGCCGACAACGCCGAAGTCATGGCCGGCATCCAGCGCAAGCCCGGCGTGCGTTACTCGGTGCTCACGCCCAACCTCAAGGGTTTCGAGGCCGCTGTGGAGTCCAGGCCGGACGAGATCGTGGTGTTCGGCGCCGCCAGCGAAGCTTTCAGCCAGCGCAACATCAATTGCTCGATCGCCGAGAGCATCGAGCGCTTTCGCCCGGTGGCCGAAGCCGCCAGGGCCAAGGGCATTTATGTGCGCGGCGCCATCTCCTGCACCGTTGGCTGTCCGTACGAAGGCGAGATTGCACCGGAGCGCGTGGAACTCGTGGCGCGGCTGATGAAGGATATCGGCGTGCAGCACGTCGGTGTGGCCGACACCATTGGCGTCGGCACGCCGCGCAAGGTGCAGCGTGCGATGCAGGCCGCGCTGAAGTACTACGCGATCGACGATGTCTCGGGCCATTTCCATGACACCTATGGCCAGGCGCTTTCCAACACGCTGGCCTGCCTTGAGATGGGCGTCTGGCAATACGACACTTCCTCGGCCGGCCTGGGCGGCTGTCCCTATGCCAAGGGCGCGACCGGCAATGTGGCGACGGAGGACGTGGTCTACATGCTGCAAGGCATGGGCATCGAGACCGGCATCGACCTGGACAAGCTGATCGATGCGGGCAAGTACATCAGCGATTTCCTGGAGCGCAAACCGAATTCGCGCGCGGCCACGGCGATCTTGAACAAGAGGATGGCGTGATGTGTGGTTCTGAAGTGAAAAGCTGGCCCGAAGGAATGCAGCGCGTGGCTGCGGCATTGCAGGCGAGCGGCCATGCCCATGCGCCGGTGCTGCTGGACGACGCCGCGCGCACCGCGCAGCAGGCGGCGGACGCCCTGGGCATTGCGGTCGGGCAGATCGCCAAGAGCATCATCTTCCGCCGCAAGGCCGACGATGCGGCGGTGCTGGTGATCGCCTCCGGCGACCGCCGTGTCGATGAAAAAAAGGTCGACGCCATCGTCGGCAAGACCGGCCGCGCCGATGCCGACTTCGTGAAGAGCAAGACCGGCTTCACGATCGGCGGTGTGTCGCCGATCGCCCATGCCGAGAAGCCCGTGACCCTGATCGACCGCGAGCTGTTTCGCTTCGACGAAATCTGGGCGGCGGCGGGGCATCCGCATGGTGTCTTCAAGCTGCGACCGCAGGATCTGGAGCGGCTTACCGGTGCGCCTGTCGCTGACGTGGTGCAGGAGGCGGGGGCCGCCGTATGAACGCGATGGAGATGATGGCTTCGAACGCCCGCATCGCCAGGACGTTCCACAAGAACGTGCCCTCGCCCTGCATTTCGATTTGCCGCATGGACGCGGCCACCGGCCTGTGCGAAGGCTGCTTTCGAACGCTGGACGAGATCCGCGTCTGGGGCATGCTGGCCGACGAGCGCAAGCGCGCTGTCTGGCGCCTGATCGAGCAACGCATCGCACCTGTCTCGCCACCGCCGGGAATCGCATGAAGCACATCACCTTCTATCTCGATTTCATCTCGCCCTACGCCTATCTCGCCTTCGAGAAGCTGCCCGAAGCGCTGATGGGCCTGAGCTACAGCGTGACGCACAAGCCGCTGCTGTTTGCCGGGCTGCTGCAACACCATGGCCAACTGGGGCCGGCCGAGATTCGCCCCAAGCGCGACTGGACCTACCGCCAGGTGATGTGGCTGGCGCACAGCCAGGGTGTCGAACTGCAGATGCCGGCCAGCCATCCGTTCAACCCGCTCGCCTTGCTGCGGCTGGCCGTGGCCTGCGATGCACAAGGCACACCGAATCGCCACGTGACCGGCAGCGTGTTCCGCCATGTCTGGTGCACCGGCGCGGAGGCCGCCGACGCACAGCGTTTGCAGGCCTTGCAAGCGCAGCTGGCGCCCCAGCGCGATGTGGCCAGCGCCGAGGTCAAGGCGCAGCTCAAGGCCAACACCGACGAGGCGATTGCGCGCGGCCTGTTCGGCGTGCCCACCTTCGCGGTGGACGATAAATTGTTCTGGGGCTTTGATGCCTTGCCGATGCTGCGCGCCTACCTGGATGGCGATGCCTGGTTCAGCGGCGGCGCTTGGGAAGGTGCTGTCCAGCTTCCTTCCGGTGCGTCGCGCGCACCCAAGGGTTAACACCAGGCGCCCAAGCCTCTGGTCCGCATGGTGAAAGCGGCCTTGCGGGTTTCACCCTAGTTCGTCAGAACCCGTTCAGTTTCGTGCAAGCCTGTGTTGGTTTCGCGAAAGAACATGTTGGTTTCGCGTCAGAGCAGGGTCAGAGCCGTCTCCTAGAGTTGCCTCACGCGTTCACGTCGAACGTCGCAAACTTTGGAGACTCACCATGGCTACAACCGCCGCCCACCGGCCGATGACGCCCGAGGAAAAGAAGGTCATCTTCGCCTCGTCGCTAGGCACCGTATTCGAGTGGTACGACTTCTACTTGTACGGCTCGCTCGCCGCCATCATTGCCAAGCAATTCTTCTCCGGACTGGATGCCGGCTCGGCCTTCATCTTCGCGTTGCTGGCCTTTGCCGCGGGCTTCATCGTGCGGCCCTTCGGCGCCATCTTCTTCGGTCGCCTGGGCGACATGATCGGGCGCAAGTACACCTTCCTGGTGACGATTCTGATCATGGGCCTGTCCACCTTCATCGTGGGCATCCTGCCGACTTACGCCAGCATCGGCGTGGCCGCTCCCATCATCCTGATCGCGCTGCGCCTGCTGCAAGGCCTGGCGCTGGGCGGCGAGTACGGCGGTGCGGCAACCTATGTGGCCGAGCATGCCCCGCACGGCAAGCGCGGTGCGTACACAGCCTGGATCCAGACCACGGCGACGCTGGGCCTGTTCCTGTCGCTGATCGTGATCCTCGGCACCCGCACGGCGATGGGCGAGGCTGCCTTCGCCGACTGGGGCTGGCGCATTCCGTTCATCGTCTCGATCCTGCTGCTGGCCGTGTCGGTGTACATCCGCCTGTCCATGAACGAGTCGCCCGCCTTCCAGAAAATGAAGGCCGAAGGCAAGACCTCCAAGGCGCCGCTGACCGAGTCCTTCGGCCAGTGGAAGAACCTCAAGATCGTGATCCTGGCGCTCGTCGGCCTGACCGCCGGCCAGGCTGTGGTGTGGTACTCCGGCCAGTTCTACGCGCTGTTCTTCCTGACGCAAGCGCTCAAGGTCGACGCCTCTACCGCCAACCTGCTGGTCGCTGCCTCGCTGGTCATCGGCACGCCGTTCTTCATTCTGTTCGGTTCGCTGTCCGACAAGATCGGCCGCAAGCCCATCATCATGGCCGGCTGCCTGCTGGCTGCCCTCACGTACTTCCCGGTGTTCACCGCGCTGACCAAGGCCGCCAACCCCGACCTGGCCGCCGCGCAAGCCAAGAACCAGGTGGTCGTCACGGCCGACCCCGCCGAGTGCTCGTTCCAGTTCAACCCGACTGGCACCGCGAAGTTCACCAGCTCCTGCGACATCGCCAAGCAAGTGCTGGCCGGTGCTTCGGTGAGCTATGAAAACGCACCCTCCGCTGCCGGCACGCCCGCCAGCATCAAGATCGGTGAAACCGTGATCGCCGGCTATTCCAGCAAGGGTCTGCCCGCCGACGAAGCCAAGAAGAAGGACGGCGAATTCAAGAAGGCCGTGGCCGAAACGCTCAAGGCCGCCGGCTATCCGACCAAGGCCGACCCGGCCAAGATCGACAAGCTGATGGTGACCGTGATCCTCACGTACCTCGTGATCCTGGTGACGATGGTCTACGGCCCGATTGCCGCGATGCTGGTCGAGCTGTTCCCCACGCGCATCCGCTATACCTCGATGAGCCTGCCCTACCACATCGGCAACGGCTGGTTTGGCGGCCTGCTGCCGACCACCGCCTTCGCCATCGTGGCGCAAACCGGCAACATGTACAACGGCCTGTGGTACCCCATCATCATCGCCGCCGCCACGTTCGTGATCGGCACGCTGTTTGTGAAGGAAACCAAGGACGTGGACATTTACGCCAACGACTGAAGACCGTTGTAGACCTGTGCCGGATGACGCCAAGGGGCTGTCCGGCACGCTCCACAAAAGGCCTTCGCAGCAATGACCGAGGGCTTTTTCTAGAGTGTGTTTCTCAAGTATCAGGAGTTCGAGATGTGGAAGATTGCCGTGGGGTTCATCGTGTTTGCCGGGCTGTCGCTGTTCGTGATTTTCAAGGGCGGTGACAACGTCGACATGGGGGGAGAAAAGCATGGCGCGGA
>DATILI010000233.1:0-14387 GCA_035476635.1 Burkholderiaceae bacterium
GGCTTGCATGCCAGCGGTGCGGCTTACCTGGCGCAAGCGCGCACGCTACTGATTGCCGATGCCCACTTCGGCAAGGCCGTGAGCTTTCGCAAGCTCGGCGTGCCCGTGCCGAGCGGCACCACGACCGAAACACTCAAGCAGATTTCCGCCGTCGTGGCAGAGACGGGCGCCAAGCACATCGTCTTTCTCGGCGACTTCCTGCATTCCGTGCATTCGCATGCGGCCGGTACCCTGGAGGCGCTCGCGCAGTGGCGGTCGGCGCATGCGGCGCTTGCACTCACCCTGGTGCGCGGCAACCATGACGACCGCGCCGGCGACCCGCCTGCGCACTTGCGCATCACCGTGGTCGACGAGCCGCTACCGTTCGGCCCCTTCGCGTTGTGCCATCACCCGCAGTCCAGGCCGCAGGCTTATGTGCTGGCCGGCCACTGGCATCCCTGCGTGGGTTTGAGCGGCCGTGCCAACGAGCACCTGCGTTTGAAATGCTTTTGGTTGGGCAGCGAGGCAAGCTATCCGGTGGGCATCCTGCCCGCATTTGGTAGTTTTACCGGGATGCATCCGATCCAAAATCGACCGGGTGACCGCGTGTTTGCAGTTGCCGACACAAAGGTGCGCGAGGTCGCCTCCCTCGCAAGCACCGTGCGGTCTTAGCGCTTCTTCCCGATCATGATGAAGAGGCCCCCGTCCTTCCCGCCGCCAGCCAGCATATTGAGCTGTGTCGCTACGCGCGAAACAACGGTACCTCTCGCCTTTGGCTCCAGGAGTCTTTCCGCTGAGGAGAAGTCGCTGCCGTCGAGATGCGGAACTCCATTGACGAAATCAACGCCATAGCGGTCGAACCAGTGCAGGACTTCATCCATGGAATGCCGGGTTTCGTGAGGATGTTGATACTGGTCCATGAACCAGGCGTTGACGCGGCTCGAATTCATGTGCGGTGCGCGCAGCCTTGGGTCGAGAAAATGCAAGGACTTGCCAAAGTGTTCAAACGCCCAGCGTTTCCACAACGTAGGAAGCCTTGCGTAGTAGTTGTAAAGGCCGATCAGAATGGTCCCGCCGGGCTTGAGCTTGGTGAGGATGGATCGAAATGCGCCCTCGCAATCGGCTGTGTGATGCAGCACGCCGTTTGAAATAACGACGTCGAAAACCGCGTCCTTGAAAGGCGGGCGAAACAGGTTGGCCTGAACAAAGCAGACGTTTCTGATGGCGTTGCGGTCGGCGAACTGCTTACCGAGCCGCAACGAGTTCAAGCAGAGGTCGCCAGCAAAAACCCTGCGCCGGTACGACATGCCGAGGAAATTGCTCAGTTGCCCGGTGCCGCATCCCGCCTCCCAGACGAGCGCGCCATCGGGAAGTTGCTGATCCAGCAGCTTGGCATAGATGCCGGCTTGGGCTTTGGTCTGCAAGCTCCATCGGGAATCGAGGTCATCGTAGTTCGGGAATGGCGTTTCTTCGTAGAAGCGCTTTACCGTCTCGCTCACCGCATTGACGGATGCGCCGGTCAACGGATCTACATCAACATATAGATTGGGAATGCCGTCAGTCACGGGCACACGGTGGTCCGCCTCGGTCGCGACGAGAACCCCGTCACGAACCGACAGCGCGCCGCCGTCCGCGGGGTTCAGTAGGATGTGCGAGAACTGGTCGAGCATCTCAGGCCTGGTTTGTTGGCCTGGGCGCGCCAAGGTTGGCGAGGCGG
Source organism: Burkholderiaceae bacterium (assembly GCA_035476635.1). GTDB lineage: Bacteria > Pseudomonadota > Gammaproteobacteria > Burkholderiales > Burkholderiaceae_C > DATILI01. The sequence continues at coordinate 1,697 of DATILI010000233.1, forward strand.
CTGTCACGGTTGTCATTGGGATGATGGCTTTTGCTTGTTGTCTTGCGGCTGGCCTACGCGCAGCTCCTGGATCGCGGCAGCTACGAATGCATACCCGCTCGGCCGCATGTGCTCGTCATAGTCCCAATACAAATGGGAGCCCGCCGATTCACGATCGCGGATAGGTGCGGTCAAATTCAGAAATGGAATGCCGAGCTCCCTTGCCTGCGACGCCACCAGCGTAGCACCCTGCTGATAGGGTTCGCCCATCAGCGAAGGCACGCCTGGCGGGCAATAGGCTTGCTTGAACGGCATGTAGTGGTCCGTCGTCTGGCTCGGTTGCGGGATGTAGACGACACTGAATTTGATATTGCGTGGGCCAAGGAATTTCTTCAGGAATTCGAGCCATGGCTTGATGTCCACCGGCTGGCGCAAGTAGTGTTCGTAGGCCTGGACCTCGCCTGTATTGAACGGATTGAAGCGGCCTTCCCGCATGGCCTTGGCTAGCGCGGGAGTTACGAATTTCGAATAGGCCTCGCCGTTGGAAGTCCAGGGGTTGGCCGGATTCGGCACGGACGGAAAGAAGGAGAAGGGCTCTTGATGCCACCGCCTGGGCACCGCCTGATGGCGGACAACGCGTGCGATGGTGCTGGCGATTCGGGGCATCCAACGGGATCGCGCTGTCGCTTCGGTGTGTGTCTTGACCAAATCCGATGTGAAGGTCGGCGAGCCGAGCAAGTCGTTGGCATGAAGCACAAGAACGATTTCGTCTGGCTTGAGTATTTGCGCCGCGTCCTGGACGAGTGCGATGTAATGGTTCAAGCCCGCGCCTCCTACGCCCAGGTTCAAGACTTCGACATCTTCGTTCGCGCTGCGAGCCAGCCTTTCGAGCACACGAGGAATGGTTTCTTCTTCAGAGGCAAGAAAGCCTTCAACCATGCTGTCACCCAAGACCAGAACGCGCTTGGCAGCGCCTTTTGCGATTCGCCAGTCACGGTCCCGAAAACCATAGAGATTGAGCTTGTGGACGCTGGCTATGTTGTCCGGTGCCGATTCCACAATGAAGCTGGCGTGCGCAAGCGTCGCCTGCGCCAGCAGGGGCCCCGATACCATCTGCGGAGAATAGCGACCGCGGTCGAAGTTACGGATTTCGGGTAGGGGAAAGACAATGCGCGCCGCCATCTCTGCTATTGCCAATGCGAGCAATGCGAGCAACAGCCAGGCGGCAATCCGCACGTGGGTGCGCGTTGCTGGTGGGCCGATCTGAGTCATCGTTGTCGCGCCATGGATCAATCCGCTGCGTGATCCGGCTTGTCGTGCCGCAGCAAGGCTGGCGGTTGCTGCTCCTTGGTGAGATAGCAGTTGCCGATGGCCAGGACATCCACATCGGTACCCATGAAGCACCGAAATGCATCTTCTGGCGTCAACACGGGCGGCTCGCCCCGCACGTTGAAACTCGTATTGACCAGGACCGGGCATCCCGTGACGCTTTTGAATTCGCTGATGAGGCGGTGAAAGCGCGGGTGGGTGCTGCGGCAAACCGTTTGCACCCTGGCCGATCCATCCACGTGCGTCACGGCCGGAATACTGGACCGCTGCGTGGCCAGGCGCTCGAAGCCGGTGGCGGACTGCCCTTGTGCCGTTTCCGTGAGGCGCTGAGACGCGGCAACCTGGGCGACCAGAAGCATGTAGGGGCTGTCCGCACGCAGGGCAAACCAGTCTTGCTGGTCCTCCTTCAACACCGCCGGCGCGAATGGCCGAAAGGATTCCCGGAATTTCACCTTCAGGTTGAGTTGCGACTGCATGGCAGGTGATCGTGGGTCGGCAATGATGGACCGGTTGCCAAGCGACCTGGGACCAAACTCCGCTCGTCCCTGAAACCAACCCAGGGCTTTGCCCGCTGCAACATCGTCGGCGCTTCGCGCGAAAAGACCGTTGTCATCGAGAACCTCGAACGTGGCGCCCGCTGCCCAAAGCCGTTCTTCTATCTCATGCTGCTGGAATTCAGGGCCCAGGAAGGCACCTTGCATCCCGTCCGCATCTTCACGCGGCGCTGCACGGGGCGCACCGAGTGTGAGATGGTGCGCAGCCAATGCGGCACCGAGCGCCCCTCCTGCATCGCCGGCCGCCGGTTGAATCCATATCCGCTCGAAATGCCCATCCTCCAGAATCCTGCCATTCGCCACGCAGTTCAGGGCAACGCCTCCGGCCAGGCAGAGGTCGCGCATTTTTGTCTCTGCTGCGATGCTCCTGGTCAACGCGAGAAGCACTTCTTCCGTGACGGCTTGTATGGATGCCGCCAGGTCCATGTGGCGCTGCTCCAGGGGCGCTTCGGGTTTGCGCGGCGGTCCACCAAACAGCGCATCGAATGCAGCACTGGTCATGGTCAGCCCGGTACAGTAGTCGAAGTACTTCATGTTCAGACGGAAGGACCCGTCGGGCTTTACATCGATCAGGTGGTCGCGGATGAGCGTGGCATAGCGCGGCGTGCCATACGGAGCCAGACCCATCAACTTGTATTCGCCGCTGTTGACCTTGAAGCCGGTGTAGTAGGTGAACGCCGAGTAGAGCAAGCCCAGGGAGTGTGGAAAGTGCAGTTCCCGCTGGATTTCCAGAGCGTTGCCCCGGCCGATGGCGAGCGAGGTCGTGGTCCATTCCCCGGTGCCGTCCAGCGTCAAGACAGCCGCATCTTCGAAAGGCGAAGGATAGAAGGCGCTGGCCGCATGGCTTAGATGATGCTCGCTGAAGAGGATGCGGTCTTCCCACTTGACGTCGGGAGCGATCTTGCGCAGCTCTGACGCGAGCAGGTCTTTGAGAAAAAGTTTGTCGCGTAGCCATCCAGGCATTGCCATGCTGAATGATCGGAATCCTCGCGGCGCAAATGCGAGGTAGGTTTCCAGGAGCCGTTCGAACTTGAGGAACGGTTTCTCGTAGAAGACCACGTGGTCGATGTCGGACGGGTGCACGCGGGCATTGGACAGGCACCAGCGGATGGCGTGTTCAGGGAAACGCGAGTCGTGTTTACGGCGCGAGAAGCGCTCTTCCTGGACGGCGCCCGTGATCTTCCCATCACGCAGTAGCGCGGCGGCGCTGTCGTGGTACAGCGCGGAAATGCCGAGAATCAGTGGCACGGCTTAAAAAATCGTGTAGATGAAGGGAGCGATCACCGATCCCTGGGACAAGACAATCAGAGCGCCAAGCAACGCCATGACGAGCAATATGGGCAAAAGAACGTATTTGCGCCGGCTTCTAAGGTAAGCCCACAGTTCGCGTAGGAATGACATGGCGAGTTCAGAATTGGCGATGGAAATGGGACGGGTGCTGATCTACCGGTGTGCGCGATATCCAGTAACTTGCGCTGCGTTTATCCGTTCGAAGCTTGAGGACGTCACGGCGTAGCAAGCGAAGAAACCTTCCGTAGGGAGTAAATACTCCAAAAAAAACAATAATAAGGGCCAGCGGGGCGGCGAACTTCGAGAGGAGCCCGCCGAATGCGATCCAGGTGCGCGTGAGTGCCGACAGCAGCACCGGTGCGAGGATTGCCAAAAGTAGAAAAACGGCCGATAGAACCAATGCCCACCAGTGCGGCAGGTTCTGTTTCCACAGGGGCCAGAACGCTACGGCCGCGAAAACAAAAGCCAGAAGCAAACCCATACTCCGGGGAGACGCTGGTTCGACTTCATGGAGATCGGAGGATGCGCTTTCGTCCATAGGGCTCCATCGTTGATCGAAGAAACCCGAATATTAGCCGAGGGGCTACCTAGTGTTTACCCCTCTGACAGGTGGATGCCCATCCGCTCGCCAGCAGCAGCAATCTCGGCCCAAGTCTGGTCATCGATGGAAATCCCCTCGCGTGCGCGCTGCTCACGCGCCACACGCTCAGGTTCCCCTGCGATGCGCACCCCCTCTTCATGCCCCGGCGCGGCAGGGCTTTGGCGCAGCCAGTCCACAAAGGCCAGGGCCTCCTGCGCGAACGCGGCCTGCGTGCCGAGTTTTTCGGGGTCGATCAGGATCGTCAGCATGCCGTTGACCACGGCGCGCGCGGTGTCCGCCGGCCGGTGCCAGGTGCCGCCGCCCGTGAGCGCGCCGCCCAGCAGTTCGCAGGCCACGGCCATGCCGTAACCCTTGTGCTCGCCGAAAGCCACGAGTGCGCCGAACAGGCCGGTGCCGTTCGCACCCGTTTGCGGCACCACGACGACGCCGGGGTCCGTTGTCGGTCGGCCCTCGGCATCGATCAGGTAGCCCGGCTCCACGCGCCGGCCCTCGTTGTGGGCCACGCGCATCTTGCCCTGGGCCACGCGGCTGGTGGCGAAGTCCAGAATGAAAGGCTCACCCTGGCCCAGCGGTACGCCGATGCAGCAGGGGTTGGTGCCGTAGCGCCCGTCCGCGCCACCCCAGGGCGCCACCACGGGGCGCGACAGCACGTTGACGAAATGCAGCGAGACCAGGCCTTGCGCCACCGCCATTTCGGCGAAGTGGCCGATGCGCCCCAGGTGGTGCGTGTTGCCCAGCGCCACGATGCAGCTGCCATGGGTTTTGGCGCGTACCATGCCGAGTTGCATGGCCTGCGCGCCGACCACCTGGCCGTAGCCGCGTTGGCCGTCCAGCGTCAGCATTGCGCCGGCATCGAGGACGACTTTCACGCCGGCGTTGGGCGTGAGGCCACCTTCGAGCACGGCGTCCACATAGCGCGGCAGCATGCCGACGCCGTGCGAGTCGTGGCCGCTCAGGTTGGCCAGCACCAGGTTGGCCGCGACCTGCTCTGCCTCCTGAGTCGAGCTGCCGGCCGCTGCCAGAACCGCCGCGACCTGGGACTGAAGCGCGGGCGAAAAAAGTGTAATTGCCATATCGAAGTGATCTGAAAAATTGAAGTTACATCACGGCGCCGACTTGCCAGGGCACGAATTCGTTCTGCCCATAGCCGTGTTTCTCGCTCTTGGAGAGTTCGCCCGAGGCCGTGGCCAGCACGAGCTCGAAAATGCGCTGGCCCATTTGCTGCACCGAGGCCGCGCCATCGATGATCTCGCCGCAGTTGATGTCCATGTCTTCCTCCTGCCGCTGCCACAAGGTGGAGTTGGTCGCGAGCTTGAGCGAAGGCGAGGGCGCGCAGCCGTAGGCGGAGCCGCGGCCGGTGGTGAAGCAGATCATGTTGGCGCCGCCGGCGACCTGGCCCGTGGCGCTGACGGGGTCGTAGCCGGGTGTGTCCATGTAGACGAAGCCGTGCGCCTGCACCGGCTCGGCATATTCGTACACCGCCTCCAGGTTGGTGGTGCCGCCCTTTGCCACCGCGCCCAGCGATTTTTCCAGGATGGTGGTGAGGCCTCCGGCCTTGTTGCCCGGCGAGGGGTTGTTGTTCATCTCGCCTTCATTGATCTTGGTGTAGTGCTCCCACCAGTGGATGCGCGCGATCAGCTTTTCGCCCACTTCGCGTTTCACCGCGCGGCGCGTGAGCAGGTGCTCGGCGCCGTAGATCTCGGGTGTTTCCGAGAGAATGGCCGTGCCGCCATGCGCCACCAGCAAGTCCACCGCGGCGCCCAGGGCCGGGTTGGCGCTGATGCCCGAATAGCCATCCGAGCCGCCGCATTGCAGGCCGATGGTGATGTGCGCGGCACTGCACGGCTCGCGCCGCGCGGTGTTGGCCTTGGGCAGCATCTCCTGGATCAGCGCGATGCCCTTCTCCACCGTCTTGCGCGTGCCGCCGGTGTCCTGGATGTTGAAGACCTTCAGCGTGTCGCCCTCACGCAGGCTGCTGTGCGCCAGCCAGGCGTTGATCTGGTTGGCCTCGCAGCCAAGCCCGACCACCAGCACCCCCGCGAAGTTGGCGTGCGTGGCGTAGCCGGCCAGGGTGCGCTCGAGGATCTGCATACCCAGGCCTTCGGTGTCCATGCCGCAGCCCGTGCCGTGCGTGAGCGCGACGACACCATCGACGTTGGGAAACGCCGCCAGCGCCGCCGGATTGGTCTGGCGCGAGAAATGGTCGGCCATGGCGCGCGCCGCCGTGGCCGAGCAGTTCACGCTGGACAGGATGCCGATGTAGTTGCGCGTGGCCACGCGGCCGTCGGCGCGCTTGATGCCCATGAAGCTCGCTTCCCGTTGCGGCGCTTTCGGCTTCACGTCGGCGCCGAAGGCGTAGTCGCGCACGAAGTCGCCGCCGTTCGGCCCGACGCCCAGGTTGTGGGTGTGCACATGCTCGCCCGGCGCGATGGGCTTGCTGGCAAAGCCGATGATCTGGTTGTAGCGACGGACCGGTTCGCCCTCGCCAATGGCGCGCGTGGCAACCTTGTGGCCCGGCGGGATCAGGCCCCTGACGGTGATGTTCTCGATGGTGGCGCCGCCCAGCAGTTGCTGGCGCGCGATCAGCACATCGTCGGCGGGATGGAGGCGGATGAAGGGTGTCATGGTCGGTCAGTCAGTTGGGGGCAGGGCCAGAGGGCTGTCCCGCAAGGTTTCAGTAAAACATCCTGGGAAGCCAAAGCACAAGCGCGGGGAAGTAGGTGATGACCCCCAGCGACAGCAACAGCGGCACCAGCCAGGGCAGGATGGCGATGGTGGTGCGCTCCACGCTGAGCTTGGCCACGCGGGCCAGCACAAACAGCACCATCCCCATGGGCGGATGCAAGAGGCCGATCATCAGGTTCAACACCATCACCAGCCCGAAGTGGACCAGGTCGATGCCCAGTTTTTGACAGATCGGCACCAGGATGGGCACCAGGATGGTGATGGCCGCGGTCGGCTCCAAAAAGCAGCCCACGAACAGCATCAGCAAGTTGGCCAGCAGCAGGAACATATAGGGGTTCTGCGTGACCGACAGCACCCAGTCCGCAATCGCCGCCGTCACGCCCGTGGCCGTCAGCATCCAGCCGAAGATGCTGGCGGCCGCCACGATGAACAGCACGGTAGAGGTGGTCTCCACCGTGTCCAGGCAAACCTTGACGAACATCTTCCAGTTCAGCGTGCGGTACCAGGCAAAGCCCAGCACCATGGCCCACAGGCAGGCGGCAATCGCGCCCTCGGTGGGCGTGAAGATGCCGGTGGTCATGCCGCCGATCAACAGCACCGGGGTCATGATGGGCAGCACGGCCTGGAACTTGAACGCCTTGTCCGCCGCGAACAGGGCCACCAGGCCAGCGAACACGGTGACTTGCGCGGGCAAGCCCACCTTGACGATCAGAACCCACAACACGAGCGGCCAGCAGATGACAACCAAGGTCTCTGCCAAGGCCTTGATCACCCGGGGCCACTCGAACTTGATGTCGCCGCCCCAGCCATTCCTGTGGGCGAAGAAGGCAACCGTCAGCATCATCAGCAAGGCCATCAAGAGACCCGGCAGGATGCCGGCGAGAAACAGCGCGCCGACGCTCACGTTGGCCATCATTCCGTAGATCACGAACGGCAGGCTGGGCGGGATGATCGGCCCCAGGGTGGCCGAGGCCGCGGTCACGCCGACGGCGAATTCGGTCTCGTAGCCATGGTCCTTCATGGCCTTGATCTCGATCGTGCCCAGGCCGGCGGCGTCGGCGATGGCCGTGCCGCTCATGCCGGCGAACACCACCGAGCCGACCACGTTCACGTGGCCCAGGCCGCCTTTGAGCCAGCCCACCAGCGCCAGCGCATAGTTGTAGATGCGATTGGTGATGCCGGCGTTGTTCATCAGGTTGCCGGCGAGGATGAAAAACGGCACGGCCAGGAGCGGAAAGCTGTCGATGCCGCTGACCATGCGGTGGATCACCACGAACGCGGGCAGGCCGCCCGAGATCCAGATGTAGAGCAGGGCCGAGCCGGCCATGGCGATGGCCACGGGGATGCCGCCGCTCATGAGCAAGAGGAAGATGATTTTCAGCATGAAGTGTTCTAGTCAGTTGAGGACAGAGCAAAATTGCTGCGCAATTCGTGGTCTGTCCCGCAAGGTCTCAGTGATCTTCCATCGTCGATTCGGGCCGCTCCAGCACGCTGTAGCCGCGCCGGTGGTGGAACAGCGCCACCTGCACCGAGCGGAACGCCATGGCGGCGAAGCCCAGCAGGCACACGCCGTAGACCCAGTTCATCGGCAAGTCGACCATGGTCATGCGCGAATTGCTGCCCAACTTCAGCATCATCATCACTGTCAGCACGGCGGCGGCCGCGAAGAATCCCACGCGCATCAGGTCCACCAAGCCCGACAGCGCACGCGCCGCCATGCGCGGCATGTAGCGGTAAAAGAAGTCCACCTGGATGTGGTTGTTCTTCACCACGCCGATGACGGCGCCGGTGAACACCGTGGCAATCAGGAGGTAGCGCGCGATCTCTTCGGTCCAGGCGGCCGAGTCGTTCAGTACGTAGCGTGTGAAGAACTGGTAGAACACGGTGAGCCCCAGGACCCAGAAGAAGCCCAGGGCAACCCAGGCCTCCAGCGCCGTGCCGGAGAGGTCCACCGCATCGTCCTGCGCGTGGAACTCGCCGTCGTCCCCCATGACCTGGGGGAGATCGTCGATCGAGACGGTCATTATTTGATGGCCGTGACGCGGTCCCAGTCCTTCTTGTCCAGCTTCATGGACGCGAAGTCGATCGCCTTGAGCACGCGTTGCTGGAAGTCGTTGCGGTCCACCGTCACCACGTTGATGCCCTTCTTCTTGAACTCTTCCACCAGCTCGCCTTCGCGCTTGCGGATGTCGTTCGTCGCGTTCACGGCAGCCTCTTGCGTCACCTCGACCAGGATCTTCTGCTCGGATGGCGAGAGCTTGCCCATGGTGGCGCTGGAGACCACGGTCAAGAGGGCGTCGGAGATGTGGCCGGTCAGGATGATGTTCTTCTGCACTTCATAGAACTTCTTGGCCTCGATGGTGGGCAGCGGGTTTTCCTGCGCGTCCACGGTGCCGTTTTGCAGCGCGAGGTAGACCTCGGCAAAGGCGATCGGCGTCGGGTTGGCGCCGCAGGCACGCGGCAGCGCCGTGTAGGCCGGCGAATCGGGCACGCGTATCTTCAGGCCCTTCATCTCGTCGCAGTTCTTGAAGAGCTTGTTGCTGGTGGCGTGGCGCGCGCCGTAGTAGGTAAGCGCGGTCACGGTGTTGCCGGTGGCCTTCTTGTAGCCTTCGGTCAGCTCCTGGAAGATGTCGCTCTTGCCGTACTTGATCACGTGGTCCGCATCGCGGAAGGTGAACGGGTAGTAGCTCACTGCCAGGCGCGGATACGAGTTGGAGGCGAACGAGGCGCCGGTCAGGATGATGTCCACCGTGCCCAGCTGCAGGCCCTGGTTGATGTCGCTTTCCTTGCCCAGGCTGGAGGCCGGGAACACCTGGATCTCGTACTTGCCGTTGGTGCGCTTCTTGAATTCCTCGCCGGCCCAGACCGACCATTTGTGGTACGGCTCGGAAGTTTCATAGACATGCGCCCATTTCAGCTTGGTCTGCGCATGGGCGATGCCGGATGTGCCGAACGCGCCGGTGATGAGGGCGCATGCGGCTACCAGTTGGAAGGCGATCTGCTTTTTCATTGCGTTGTCTCCTGAGGTCGGTTTGAGGATCCTGTGCTGGCGGTCATGATTTGTTGTTGGCGCGGCGCCAGCTCGCGCTGAATCGGGCGTGCGATTTGTCCATGTGCTGCTGCATGGCTGCGCGTGCGGCCGGCGCGTCGTGCGCGCGGATCGCTTCGAGCACGGCCTCGTGCTCGGCAATCGCCATGCGCCAGGACGGCACGGTCTCGAAGTAGTCGCCCAGCCGCTCGAACAGCGGCCCGCGGCGCGCGTCCCAGAAGGTCTGCACGGTCTCCAGCAGCACCACGTTGTCGCAAGCCTGGGCGATCGCGGTGTGAAAGGCGCGGTCGCCGGCCAGTGGAGCGACGCCGCGGTCGGCGTCTTCGTTCATGAAATCGATGGCTTCGCGGATCGCGTCGATGTGCCGGCGCTTGGCCTGCTGCGCCGCCAGCGACGCGATCTCGCCCTCGACCACGCGGCGCGCGCGGATCAGCTCCAGCGGACCCCATTCCGCGGGCGGTACCTTGACGCCACTGCCGCTGCGCTTGCCCGCGCGGTCCAGCACGTAGACGCCCGAGCCGGTACGCACCTCGACCCAGCCTTCAACCTCCAGCGCGATCAAGGCCTCGCGCACCGAAGGCCGGCTCACGCCCAACTGCTTGGCCAGCTCGCGCTCGGCCGGCAGGCGCGCGCCCACACCAAACTCGCCGGCAGCAATCAGGGAGCGTAGTTGCTCGGCGATCTGACGGTACAGGCGTTGCGGTTCGACGGTTTGCAGCGGCATGGCGAAGAGCGGGGCAGCGAATGGAGAGGATTAAGGGTTAGCCACAAGTGGCCAAGTGGTAAGGCCAATTCATAATCCCATGAACCAACCAACCCAACATCCGGCAAAACCCTGTATCCGGTGCAGGTGCCGGGACGCCGCTACGGAGAAAGCTATGCGACTCAAAGGAAAGACCGCCCTGGTCACTGCGGCCGGCCAGGGCATCGGCCGCGCCAGCGCACTGGCCATGGCGGCGGAGGGCGCCCAGGTCTGGGCAACCGACGTCAACCCGCGGCTGCTGGACAGTTTTGACGGCGTGGCCAACGTGCGCGCCGCGCCGCTCGATGTGCTGGACAAGGCCGCCATCCAGAAGCTGGTGGGTGGGTTGCCGCCGCTGGATGTGCTGTTCAACTGCGCGGGCTTTGTGCACAACGGTTCCATCCTGCAGGCCACCGATGACGAGTGGAACTTTGCTTTCAACCTGAATGTGCGCTCGCAGTTCTGGATGATCCAGGCGGTGCTGCCCGGGATGCTGAGCAACAACCAGGGCAAGGGCAGCGGCAGCATCATCAACATGGCCAGCGTTTGCGGCAGCGTCAAGGGCCTGCCGAATCGCTTCATCTACGGCGCCTCCAAGGCGGCGGTGATCGGCTTGACCAAGAGCGTGGCCGCCGATTTCGTCGGCCAGGGCATTCGCTGCAATGCGATCTGCCCCGGCACGGTGGACACGCCCTCGCTGCAAGACCGCATCAATGCCTACGACGATCCGGAGGCAGCGCGCAAGAACTTTATCGCGCGCCAGCCCATGGGCCGGCTGGCCCAGGCGCACGAGATGGCGCCGCTGGTGGTCTTTCTCGCCAGCGACGAAGCCGTGTTCGTGACCGGCCAGGCCTACGCCAACGACGGCGGCATGACCATATGAACCAGCTCGATTTCCGGGGTCGCCATGCGGTGGTCACGGGTGGCGCCACCGGTCTGGGCTATGCCATTGCGCAGCGCCTGATCGCCTCGGGCGGCAGCGTCACGCTGTGGGACCGGGATGGCGAGGCAGCGAGCCGGGCCGCGTGGGCCCTGGGCCCGCAGGCCAGCGCCGTGGCGGTGGATGTGGCGCAAGACGAATCGGTGATGCAGGCCGTGCAGGCCACCCGGCAATACAGCACGCATGTCGACGCGCTGGTCAACAGCGCCGGCATTACCGGCCCGAATACCAAGGTCTGGGACTACCCCGTCGACGCCTGGCGCCAGGTGATCGACGTCAACCTCACCGGCCTGTTCCTGTGCTGCCGCGCCCTGGTGCCTGCCATGCGCGAGCGCAACTATGGCCGCATCGTCAACATCGCTTCTGTCGCCGGCAAGGACGGCAACCCCAACGCCAGCGCTTACAGCGCCAGCAAGGCGGCCGTCATCGCGCTGACCAAGTCGCTGGGCAAGGAGCTGGCCGACACCGGCGTGCGCGTAAACTGCGTGACACCTGCGGCCGTCAAGACCGCGATCTTCGACCAGATGACGCAGGAGCACATCAGCTTCATGCTGTCAAAAATCCCGATGGGCCGCTTCGGCACGCCCGAGGAAGTCGCGGCCATGGTCGGCTGGTTGTGCACCGAGGATTGTTCGTTTTCCACGGGGGCGGTGTTCGACCTCTCGGGTGGCAGGTCCTCTTACTAAAAAAACTGAAAGGCAAAAATGAAACTCGTTCGTTATGGCAACCCGGGCAAGGAAAAGCCCGGCCTGATCGATGCCGATGGCAAGCTGCGCGACCTGAGCGCCGTCGTCAAGGACATCGGCCCGGAGCAACTCAGCGACGCCGCATTGGCCAAGCTGCGCAAGCTCAAGGCCGACAAGCTGCCGCTCGTCAGGGGCACGCCGCGCATGGGCTGCCCGGTGGCCGGCGTTGGCAAATTCATCGCGATCGGCCTCAACTATTCCGACCACGCGGCCGAGACCGGTTCGCCGATCCCGAAGGAACCCATCGTCTTCATGAAGGCGACCAGCTGCATCCAGGGCCCGAACGACCCGGTGATGCTGCCCAAGGGCTCGGTCAAGAGCGATTGGGAAGTGGAGCTGGGCGTGATCATCGGCACGCGCGCACGCTACGTTTCGCAAAAGGACGCGTTGAACCATGTGGCAGGCTACGCCACCATCAACGACGTGAGCGAGCGCGAGTACCAGCTCGAGCGCGGCCCGCAGTGGGACAAGGGCAAGGGCTGCGACACCTTCGGCCCCATCGGCCCCTGGCTGGTGACGCGCGACGAAGTGCCCAATGTGCAGAAGCTCGCCATGTGGCTGGATCTGAACGGCACGCGCGTGCAGAACGGCAGCACCAAGACCATGATCTTCGGCGTCGCCAAGCTCGTGAGCTACGTGAGCCAATTCATGACCCTGATGCCCGGCGATGTCATCACCACCGGCACGCCCCCCGGCGTCGGCCTGGGCATGAAGCCACCGCTGTTCCTGAAGAAGGGCGACGTGATGGCGCTGGGTATCGAAGGCCTGGGCGAGCA
>DATILI010000234.1:0-10302 GCA_035476635.1 Burkholderiaceae bacterium
CAACGGCGTCAAGGCGATCGTCGCCAATTCGCGGCCCAACGACGGTACCAAGGCGCTGGCGTCGGCGCCACAGACGCGCCAGGCCGGCGTTGCCGTGGTGCCCTTCATTCGCCTGTATCGCAACCGGGCTGACTACGACAACTGGTTTCGCGATGAATCCATCTACGAGATGGTGCAGGCCGAGTTCGCGCGAGGCACGGCCGCGGGACCGTACCGCGGCATCGGCGAATTTCATTTGTATGACAGCGGCAACGCCAACGGTCCGGTCGCGAAGAAGCTGATGGTCTTCGCCGAAGACAAGGGCCTCGCCGTGCTGGCCCATGTGGATGACGTGGCGATCGACTTGCTGATGGCGCATACAGCGTCCAGGGGTTTGAACCAGGAAAAAGGGGTGCGGCTGATCTGGGCGCACACCGGCATCGGCGGCGCATCGGCGGCGCGGGTGGAGGCGCTATTTGCCAAGTACCCGCTGCTGATGGGCGAGCTGTCCTACCGCCCCGGCCTGACATGCGAAGGCGGCAGGCTCTGCCCGGAGTGGCGTGCGCTGCTGCTCAAGTATCCTGGGCGCTTCTTGATTGGTTCGGACACCTGGGTCAACCAGCGCTGGCAGTACTACGACGAACTGATGCAGGGTTACCGCACCTGGCTTGGCGATCTGCCGGGCGAGGTGGCGCGCAAGATCGGTTGGGAAAACGGGGCCACGCTGTTTGGCGTGCGCTGAAGCAATGGCACGCTGATGAGCCGCTACGGCCACGGCGTGCCAAACCGCTGCGCATGGCGTGGCCTTTTACATTCTTCTTATGATTCAACTGCACTACTACCCAAGCAATGCCAGCATGGCGCCGCATATCCTGCTCGAAGAGCTGGGCGTGCCGTTCGAGCTGGCGCTGGTGGACCGTACGCGCGACGCGCACAAGAGCCCGGAATATCTCAAGCTCAATCCCAACGGCCTGATTCCCGTCCTGGTGCACGACGAGCTGGTTCTGTATGAAACGGCCGCGATCTGCCTGCACCTGGCGGACACGAACGGCAAGGCGAGCCTGGCGCCGGCCTTCGGCACACCGCAGCGCGCGCATTTCTACAAGTGGCTGATGTGGCTGACCAACACGCTGCAGCCGGCACTACTTCTCTATTTCTACCCCGAGCGCTGGGTGACGCCAGGACATGATCAGGCTGCCGTCGGCGTCAAGGCCATGGCCGAGGCGCGGATCGGCGCCATGCTGGACCAGCTCAATGGCGAGATTGCAAGCCAGGGCGGGCCTTGGCTGATGGGCGTGCAGTACACGGCGCTGGATCCCTTCCTGCTGATGTTGTGTCGCTGGACGCGCGACTTCTCACGGCCCGCGCGCAACCTGCCGGTGCTGGGTGCCTATCTGCGGCGCGTGCTGGAACGCCCGGCCGTGCAGCGCGCCTTTGCGACCGAGAAGCTGGCCAAGCCCTGGGTATGAGACCTAGCGACCGGTGCGCGCCAGGTAGCGCTTGCGCCAGAACACCATCACCACGGTCGCCGCGACGAAAACCATGGCTGCGAGGATGAACCACATCGCGTTGGATGAGTGAATCAGCGGCAGGAATTCGAAGTTCATGCCGAAAAAACCGGTGATGAAATTCAGCGGCAGGAAGATGGCGGTCAGCGCCGTCAGCACGCGCATGATGTCGTTGGTCCGGTTGCTCTGCGCGCTGAAGTGCATTTGCACGGCGGTTTCGGCGCTGTGCTCCATGCGCTGCACGTGGTGGACCACGCGCTCGATGTGTTCCAGCACATCGCGGCTGCGTACCTTGAGCAGGTCACGCTCGCGTTGCCCGGCGGGTGTCTCGGCATCGGGCCAGGTTTCCAATGAGTCGATCCAGTCCTGCACGGCCGAGCGCTGGTCTTCGCAGATTTCATCGAGATGGTGCAGCGACAGGCGCGCTTCGAGTACGGCGCTCCAGTTGTTGAAGCGGGCACCGGGCCGCAGCAGCTCGGCCTGCCAGTGGTCGAGCTGGCGCGTGAGTTCGCGGCGCAGCTCGAGGTAGCCGTCCACCATCTGGTTGACGATGCGCATCATCAGATCGGCGGGGCTCGCGGGCAAGCGCACGCCGGCTGCGCGCGACTCGGGCGAAGCGGCGCTCAGCAGGCGCGTGGCGTAGGCGTCGCGCACATTGCAGTCGGTGGGATGCACGGTCAGCAGCACCCGGTCGAACACGGCAAAGCCGACCGGGCTGGTGTCGATGCGCTGCAGCACGGGCGGACCGCCGCGGCGCGGCACGGAATGCAGCGGCTGGCCGGGCTGTTCCAGGTCGGTTTCGCGCTGGCCCGCGGCCAGGCGGCGGAACACCAGGACGTCGTACTGCGATGTGTAGTCGTAGTGCGAGGGCAACTGGTTGTTCAGCAGGTCGGAGATGTGCAAGTCGACCAGCTGCAGCCCGCACAGCGCCTGCAAGGTAGCTTGCACTTGCGCCTGCTGGACCTCGAACTCCCGGCGCGCGCAGGCGATCCAGAAAAAGCCCTGCGCGGGCAGGCTGGCGGGGAGTGTGTCGGTCTCGGTGATGGCGGAACCGCTGATGTGGAAGATGCGCATGGGGGCGGTCTGCGGGGGGGCTGTTATTTTTGTAGCAACCGGGCGGCGTCGAGAGCGAAATAGGTCAGCACGCCATCGGCGCCCGCGCGCTTGAAGGCCAGCAGGCTTTCCAGCATCACCGCGTCATGGTCGAGCCAGCCGTTTTGCGCCGCGGCCTTGAGCATGGCGTATTCGCCGCTGACCTGGTAGGCAAACGTGGGCACGCGGAACTCGTCTTTCACGCGCCGCACGATGTCCAGGTAGGGCATGCCGGGCTTGACCATCACCATGTCGGCACCTTCGGCGATGTCCAGCGCCACCTCGCGCAAGGCCTCGTCGGTGTTGCCCGGGTCCATCTGGTAGACCTTCTTGTTGCTCTTGCCCAGGGTTGCCGCCGAGCCCACCGCGTCGCGGAACGGCCCGTAGAAGGCCGAGGCGTACTTGGCGCTGTAGGCCATGATGCGGGTGTGGATCAGGCCGCGGGCTTCCAGCGCCTGGCGGATCGCACCGATGCGGCCGTCCATCATGTCGCTGGGCGCCACGATGTCCACGCCGGCCTCGGCCTGCGTCAAGGCCTGGCCGACCAGCACCTGCATGGTCTCGTCGTTCAGGATGTAGCCGGTCTCGTCGAGCAAGCCATCCTGGCCGTGGCTTGTGAACGGGTCGAGCGCCACGTCGGTCATCACGCCGAGTTCAGGGAAACGTTTCTTCAGTTCGCGCACCACGCGGGGCACCAGGCCTTCCGGGTTCAAGGCCTCCTTGCCCTCGGGGTCTTTCAGCGCCGGATCGATCACCGGAAACAGCGCCAGGGCCGGAATCCCGAGCTCCAGACACTGCTCAGCCACCGGCAGCAGCAAGTCCAGGCTCAGGCGCTCGACGCCGGGCATCGAAACAACACTTTCGCGGCGCTGTTTGCCGTCAAGCACAAATACCGGATAGATCAGGTCGTGGGCCGTGACCAGGTTTTCGCGCACCAGGTTGCGGGTGAAGGTGTCGCGGCGCAGGCGGCGCGGGCGGCCGAGCGGGTAGGGGGCAAAGGGAGTCATGCGCAAAATTGTGCCTGATCCGCCGGTAGCCTTGTCCCAAAGCTGGCGGAGTGGGCGCCGGCAACCGGTGGGCGCCAACTTGGCGCGCGTTGTATACAGCTTAAAGTTAGGCCAAAGATAGGCTAAAGATAGGCCAAGCCCTTGAAACCGGATGGCGGGTTTGTTAAATTACGGTTGGGCGGCTTGCCGCTCCCCGCTTTTCCTCCCTGAGCGGGTGCCTTAATGTGTGACAGCAAAAAGGCTTTCCAAGCCCAGCGATTACGCTGGGCTTTTTTTTGTCCCTACTAAACTGTGCCGATGCTCTGGGTCAAATCGCTTCATATCGTCTTCGTGGCCAGCTGGTTTGCCGGCCTGTTCTACTTGCCGCGCATCTTTGTCAACCTGGCGTTGGTGGCGCCGGGATCGGTGGCCGAGCGTGAACGGCTGTTGCTGATGGCGCGCAAGCTCTTGCGCTTTTCCACCGTGCTGGCCGTGCCGGCCTTGGGGCTGGGGCTGTGGCTCTGGCTGGGCTATGGCATCGGGCGCGGCCCGGGCAATGGCTGGCTGCACGCCAAGCTGGCGGTGGTTATGCTGGCCGTGGGATACCACCATGCCTGTGCGGTGCTGTTGCGCCAGATTGCCGCGGGCCGCGATCGGCACGGCCATGTCTGGTACCGCTGGTTCAACGAGGCTCCGGTGCTGCTGATGCTGTGCGCCGTGGTGCTGGTCGTGGTCAAGCCGTTCTAGAAAGCCATATGCACAAGACCTCGGCTTGGCCGCTGGCGCTCGTGTATACCGCACTGGTGGTCTATGCCAGCCTCTATCCGTTTGCCGACTGGCGCGACCAGGGCATCGCGGCATGGGCATTTCTTGCTGCACCCTTGCCCAAGTACTGGACCGGCTTCGACGTCATGGCCAATGTGCTGGGCTACGCCCCGCTGGGTTTTTTGCTGGCGCTGAGTGCGCTGCGCACGGGCAAGGTGCCTTCGCCGATTGCCGTGGCTTCCGTTGCCGCCGGCTTGCTGTCATTGGTGATGGAGGGCCTGCAAAGCTATTTGCCTTCGCGTGTTCCGTCCAATGTCGATTGGGTTTTGAACGTGGGAGGCGCTTTCGCCGGCGCGGTGAGTGCGGCCTTGCTGGAGCGGCTGGGGGCCCTGGATCGCTGGGGCCGCTTTCGCGAGCGCTGGTTTGTCGCCGACGCCCGGGGCGCGCTGGTCCTGTTGGCCTTGTGGCCTGTGGCGCTGCTGTTTCCGCCCGCTGTCCCCTTGAGTCTGGGGCAGGTGCTGGAGCGGGTCGAGCTGGCGTTGGCCGAGGCGCTTTCCGATACGCCATTCCTGGAGTGGCTGCCGATGCGTGAAGTGGAGATGCAGCCACTCGTGCCTGGGGTGGAACTTCTGTGCGTGGTGCTCGGCGCACTGGTGCCGTGCCTGCTCGGGTTTTGCGTGGTCCGGTCGCTGCCCAAGCGGGCGGTGTTTATCGGCGCCATATTCAGCGTTGGGATCGGCGCCACGGTGTTGTCCGCGGCGATGAGCTATGGTCCGGGGCACGCATGGGCCTGGCTGAATCTGCCGGTGCGGGTGGGGCTGACGGTGGCGCTGGTCCTGGCCATCCTGATGTTGCCGCTGCCGCGCCGGGGCTGTGCGGCCTTGGTGCTGCTGGGGCTGGTGCTGCACTTGAGTTTGCTGAACCAGGCGCCGACCAGCGCTTACTTTGCGCAAACACTGCAGACTTGGGAGCAGGGTCGTTTCATTCGATTCCATGGCCTGGTGCAATGGCTGGGCTGGCTGTGGCCTTACGCGGCGCTGGCGTACGTGGTGCACCGGGTCTCGCGGCGCGAGACGAATGCCTAAAATCGAGGCATGAGCGAAAACCTGCCGGATGGCCAGTCTTACTACAAGCGACACATATTCTTCTGTCTGAACGAGCGGAAAAACGGCGAAGACTGCTGCGCCCATCACCATGCGCAAGAGGGCTTTGACCGCTGCAAAGCCTTGGTCAAGGCGGCCGGGCTCGCCGGCCCCGGCCAGGTGAGAGTCAACAAGGCAGGCTGCCTGGACCGCTGCGCCGCCGGGCCAGTGGCTGTGGTGTATCCCGAGACGGTCTGGTACACCTATGTGGACGCCAACGACATCGACGAAATCGTCGAATCCCACCTGAAGAACGGCAAAGTGGTGGAGCGGTTGCTCGTACCGTCGCACCTGGGGCGCTGAGTTTGCCATCGTGAATTCCCAAACCCAGCGATTGATTTTGTCCGGCCCGGTGGGCGCCATCGAGGCGGTCCTGGATGCGCCGTCGGCGGAGGCCGGTACACCGCGCGGGACAGTGGTCATCGCCCATCCGCACCCCCTGTTTGGCGGCACCCTGGACAACAAGGTGGTGCAGACCTTGGCGCGCGCATTTGTGCAGTGCGGTTTTGGCGCCGTGCGCTTCAATTTCCGCGGCGTCGGGGCGACGGCCGGCACGCATGACGCCGGCCTGGGCGAGACGGACGATCTGTTGGCCGTCATGGAACAGGTGGCGCCGACCGGCCCGATTGCGCTGGCGGGCTTCTCGTTCGGCTCCTTTGTCGCGTGCCGCGCCTTGCAAGTGCTTTGGGAGGCGCGAAAGCCCGAAAAAATCGTCTTCGTCGGAACGGCTGCCGCGCGCTTCGAGGTGCCGCCCCTGCCTGTCGACGCGCACCAGCGCGCCCTGATCGTGCACGGCGAAGAGGACGATACGGTTGCGTTGTCCTCCGTGCTGGACTGGGCGCGCCCGCAGTCACTGCCCGTTACGGTTATTCCGGGGGGCGGCCACTTCTTTCACGGACAATTGCCGCTTTTGAAAAATCTGGTCGTGCGCCATCTGCAATCTTGAACCCTGGTTGCGGCACGGCGGGTTCTGTCTTCTTCCTATTCCACTCCTATTCCATGAAACGTTTCCTGAGGGCGCTTGCGGCGCCGTTGCTTTTGTCTTTTTGCCTGGGCGCAGCGGCGCAAGCCCCGCAGCCGCCTGAAATCGCCGCCCGCGCGTACTTGCTGCTGGACGTCACGTCCAACCAGATGCTGGCGCAAAAAGACATCGACATGCCCGTGGAGCAGGCTTCGCTGACCAAGCTGATGACGGCCTACCTGGTGTTCGATGCGCTGAAGGCCAAGAAGATCGACCTGCAGCAAACCCTGCCGGTCAGTGAGCGTGCCTGGAAAATGCCCGGATCGCGCATGTTCATCGATCCGAAGATGAAGGTGCCGGTGGAAGACCTGATCAAGGGCATGATCGTGCAGTCGGGCAACGACGCCACGGTGGCCTTGGCCGAGGGCGTCGGCGGCACGGTGGAGCGCTTCGTGCAGCTCATGAACGACCAGGCCAAGGCGCTGGGCATGAAGTCCACCAGCTACAAGAACACCGAAGGGCTGACCGAGCCGGGCCACACCACCACGGCGCGCGACCTGAGCATCCTGGCATCCCGGTTGATCAGTGATTTTCCGGAATACATCAACTACTACGCAATCAAGAAGTACCGCTACGAGGGCACGCCCAAGGCCAACGACAGCAATCGCAACCTGCTGTTGTTTCGCGATCCGACCGTTGACGGCTTGAAAACCGGCCACACCGACGCCGCCGGCTACTGCCTGATCGCCACCGCCAAGCGCGACTTTCCCAATGTGGGCGGGCGTCGCCTGTTGTCCATCGTGCTGGGAGCGTCCAGCGAGAATGCGCGCGCGAACGAGTCGCAAAAGCTGCTGAACTGGGGCTATACCGCCTTTGAGGCTGTCAAATTGTTTGATGCCAACCAGGCTGTGGCGACTCCCAATGTCTGGAAGGGCAAGGAAAACATCCTGAAGCTGGGCCGCACGCAGGCCATCATCGTGACGGTGCCTGCTGGCAGCTCGGCCAAGATCAAGACGCAGGTTGCTCGGCCCGATCCACTCGTGGCGCCGTTTGCCAAGGGGCAGGCAGTCGGGACGCTGAAAGTCGCGGTGGCTGACCAGCCTTTGGCCGACGTGCCGCTGGTCGCGCTGGAAGCCGTGGAGCAGGCCGGAATTCTGGGCCGGGCCTGGGATGCAGTGCGCCTGTGGATCAAGTAGGCTGAAGTAAGTGGTTGCCAACAATTCCAGGGTCTAATGCCAATTGCGGCTGGGCGCTCAAGCTGCTACACTAGAAGGCTTTTCGGAATTTCCGAAGGGTTTCACGTTTTCGAAGTATCCCGGCCAAGCCGGTTTTAGTCACCAAACGTTTAGGGACGTTTTTCAATGCCAACCATCAATCAACTGGTGCGTCAGGGGCGCGAGGTCGAAACGACCAAGTCCAAAAGCCCTGCGATGCAGAACTCTCCGCAGCGTCGCGGTGTGTGCACCCGTGTGTACACCACGACGCCCAAAAAGCCGAACTCCGCGCTGCGTAAGGTCGCCAAGGTGCGCCTGACCAACGGATTCGAAGTCATTTCCTACATCGGCGGCGAAGGCCACAACCTGCAGGAACACAGCGTGGTGCTGGTTCGCGGCGGTCGTGTCAAGGATCTGCCTGGTGTGCGTTACCACATCGTGCGTGGCTCGCTCGACTTGCAAGGCGTGAAAGACCGCAAGCAGTCGCGCTCCAAGTACGGCGCGAAGCGTCCCAAGAAGGCTTGATTGCAGGTTTTTGGCCTGTAGTTTTGTCATAAATCGGTGCTTGAATCGCCCTGGCAGGCGGTGTCGAGCGAAGTGACCCGCTGTTGGGTCGAGTAAGTGAGAGGCCTGAATGGCTCTCGCGGTGCCTGAAAAGGCGCCAACTGAAGCAAAGAGGTGAAAAAATGCCACGTCGTCGCGAAGTCCCTAAACGTGAAATCCTGCCGGACCCGAAATTCGGCAATGTCGAGCTGTCCAAATTCATGAACGTGATCATGGAAGGCGGCAAAAAAGCGGTTGCAGAGCGCATCATTTATGGCGCCCTGGACCTGATCGAGAAGAAGCATCCTGACAAGGACCCCCTGGAGGCGTTCACCGTTGCCATCAACAACGTGAAGCCCATGGTTGAAGTGAAGTCCCGCCGTGTCGGCGGCGCCAACTACCAGGTGCCGGTTGAAGTGCGCCCGGTGCGCCGTCTGGCGCTGTCCATGCGCTGGATCAAGGAAGCTGCCCGCAAGCGCGGTGAAAAGTCCATGGCGCAGCGCCTGGCCAATGAGTTGCTGGAGGCCACGGAAGGCCGTGGCGGTGCAATGAAGAAGCGGGATGAAGTTCACCGCATGGCCGAGGCGAACAAGGCCTTCAGCCACTTCCGCTTCTAAGACAACCGCCCCATATCAGGCCGTGCGAGCCCGCACCACCCCGCAAGGGTGGCGGGCTTGTGGCCATTAACGGAGAGAAATCATGTCTCGCAAGACTCCCATCGAGCGCTATCGCAATATCGGTATCTCGGCGCACATCGACGCCGGCAAGACCACGACCACCGAGCGCATTCTTTTTTATACCGGTGTGAACCACAAGATTGGTGAAGTGCACGACGGCGCGGCCACCATGGACTGGATGGAGCAGGAGCAAGAGCGTGGCATCACGATCACTTCGGCGGCAACCACCTGCTTCTGGAAGGGCATGGACCTGTCCTTCCCCGAGCACCGCATCAACATCATCGACACCCCTGGCCACGTGGACTTCACCATTGAGGTGGAGCGTTCCATGCGCGTGCTGGACGGCGCCTGCATGGTCTACTGCGCCGTGGGCGGCGTGCAGCCGCAGTCGGAAACCGTGTGGCGCCAGGCCAACAAGTACAAGGTGCCGCGCCTGGCATTCGTCAACAAGATGGACCGCACGGGCGCCAACTTCTTCAAGGTCTATGACCAGATGAAGCTGCGTCTGAAGGCCAATCCTGTGCCCATCGTGATCCCGATCGGCGCGGAAGAGAACTTCACCGGTGTGGTTGACCTGCGCAAGATGAAGGCCATCTACTGGGATGAAGCTTCCCAGGGCATGAAGTTCAACTTCGCCGAGATTCCGGCCGAACTGCTTGAGCAGGCCAAGGAGTGGCGCGAGAAGATGGTCGAGGCGGCTGCCGAGGCTTCCGAAGAGTTGATGAACAAGTACCTTGAAGAAGGCGATCTGTCCGAGGACGAGATCACCCTGGGCTTGCGCACCCGCACCATCGCCAGCGAAATTCAGCCGATGCTGTGTGGCACGGCGTTCAAGAACAAGGGTGTGCAGCGCATGCTGGACGCGGTGATCGAGCTCATGCCGTCGCCGGTGGACATTCCCCCTGTGAATGGCATGGACGACGATGAGAAGCCCGTGACCCGCAAGGCCGACGACAGCGAGAAGTTCTCTGCTTTGGCATTCAAGCTCATGACCGACCCGTTCGTCGGCCAGCTGACCTTTGTGCGCGTCTACTCGGGTGTGCTGAGCAAGGGCGACAGTGTCTACAACCCGATCCGCGGCAAGAAAGAGCGTATCGGCCGTATCGTGCAGATGCACGCCAACAACCGTCTGGAAGTCGACGAAATCCGCGCGGGCGACATTGCGGCCTGCGTGGGGCTGAAGGACGTGACCACGGGCGAAACCCTGTGCGATCCGGCTTCCATCGTCATGCTGGAGCGCATGGTGTTCCCCGAGCCCGTGATCGCGCAGGCCGTGGAGCCCAAGACCAAGGTCGACCAGGAAAAGATGGGCATCGCGCTCAACCGCCTGGCCGCTGAAGATCCTTCGTTCCGCGTGCGTACCGATGAGGAATCGGGCCAGACCATCATCGCCGGCA
Source organism: Burkholderiaceae bacterium (assembly GCA_035476635.1). Lineage (GTDB taxonomy): Bacteria > Pseudomonadota > Gammaproteobacteria > Burkholderiales > Burkholderiaceae_C > DATILI01. The sequence continues at coordinate 10,265 of DATILI010000234.1, forward strand.
TGGGCGAGCTGCACCTGGAAATCATCGTCGACCGCATG
>DATILI010000235.1:0-6886 GCA_035476635.1 Burkholderiaceae bacterium
ATTTCGTAGCCGCCGTCCTCGACAAATTTCCAGAAGGCCTCGCCAAATGCCGGGGTCAGCGCCTCCACATGCAGGACGATGTCCAGGTCTTTGGTGGCACGGAACTCCAGCCCCGCCTGTTCCATCGTCAAGCTCGCGGCCGTACCGCCAATCAGGACGTACTGGTCGACGTATGCCGCAAACCGCTCCTGGAAAATGTCCAACCCTCTCACCATGGAAGTTGCCCTTTCAGTTCGTCCAGTGCGAGCTGGATTCGGTCGTCGGCATTCTCTTGCAGGCTGAGCGTTAACGAGAGCGGGTCCACCGTGGTGGCGTCTGGCAGCAACGCCGGGCTGTAGCTCCACAGCTGCCATTCTTGTGCTCCCGCTTCGGGCTCAGGCAACTCCCGAACGCCGGCTTCCGTCGCAGCCTTCCAGTCGGCGGCGGTCATCGCATACACCGACCATTTCGGCTCGGTCAGCATGGAATAGCGCGCGAGCGCGCTCAGACCCGCGATGCGGCTGCGCCTATGTGCGACGAACCCATGGGCTTTAACCCAGACCTTGCGCCTGACCGGCGTTCGCAGCGCGGGCTTCGCACGTTCCCAGACCTGCTCCGGTGGGAGTTCCATTCGCAACCAGCGTGCACGGCCGACCGTATATGCGGTAGCCAGCCCGGCCGCAGTCAGTTCCTTGACCGCGCGTGACAGCGTCATGGGCGTGTAGCCCAAGGCGACTGCTACCTTGGAAGGCTGCCAATCAGATTGCCACGGCTGGCGCAACAAGGCCGTGATCAGCATGGCTTGCGCGGATGGGCTCAGCGCCGCTTCCGTGGCCGTAGCGCGCTGCCGAAAATACTCACGCAGGTCCAGCCCCAGATCCGGCAGATAGAGTTGGTTGCCTGGCACGATGAACGGGACTTTTTGCTCGATCAAGCGCCGGCGGTCATAGGAGGCCAGTGCATCGGTGACATAGACTGCCGGCTGACCGGCCAGGGCCTTGACCTTGTCCAGCCAGGTCCTGACTTCGCTGAGGGACTGCTTGGCCTCAGCCCGCCCAATCGCCAGGACGACGGGCTGCCCCAGCAGCTCTAGCTCGCTGAACTGGAAGGCGTCGCGCAGGAAGTACGGCAGTTCGTTTGCACGCGCCCACGGCTTAACGCCTAGCGCTTCAATGCCCAGGACCTCTTGGAGGTAGTGCAGAACGGCGTTCGTGAGGGTCGGCAAAGGCGCATCCTATATAACCTATATTTCACACGATAACATATTGATTGTTATCGTGCAAACTAGCGTTATCACAGCGGCGTCGACTGTTCCGGCTGCCCGTGGCTCGGTGGACTTGGTGATCGAGCGCGTGGTCAACGAGATCCGCACGCTCAGGTCGGTGCACTACTGCTTTCAGATGCTGCCTATGAGATGGGTTCTACCGTCAAAACTACCGTCAGAACAGATCGCTGTGATCGTTAGGAATTTTGTCTGCAACCCGAGCCCCTGCAACGAAAAGTACTTATCTATCAACAACTTAAAACTCGGAAAGGCCGCAATTGACGTCGAACGCACAATCATCGCCAATTTCCTCTAAGTTATTGATTTATATAGATAATATCTACACCCCTCACTCCCACTCAATCGTCGCCGGCGGCTTGCTGCTGACGTCGTAGGTCACCCGGTTGATACCGCGCACTTCGTTGATGATGCGGCTGGACACTTTCTTGAGCAGCGCATAGGGCAGTTCGGCCCAGTCGGCGGTCATGAAGTCGCTGGTTTGCACGGCGCGCAGGGCCACGACGTAGTCGTAGGTGCGGCCGTCGCCCATCACGCCGACGCTCTTGACTGGCAGGAACACGGTGAAGGCCTGGCTGGTGAGGTCGTACCAGCTCTTGCCGGTGGCTTCGTCCTTGAAGTTGTGCAGCTCTTCGATGAAGATCGCGTCGGCGCGGCGCAGCAGGTCGGCATAGTCTTTTTTCACTTCACCGAGGATGCGCACGCCCAGGCCCGGGCCGGGGAACGGATGGCGGTACACCATTTCGGGCGGCAGGCCGAGCGCCACACCGAGCTCGCGCACTTCGTCCTTGAACAGGTCGCGCAACGGCTCCAGCAGCTTCAGGCCCAGTTGCTCGGGCAGGCCACCGACGTTGTGGTGGCTCTTGATGGTGACGGCCTTCTTGCTCTTGGCGCCGCCGGACTCGATGACGTCTGGGTAGATCGTGCCTTGCGCGAGGAAGGTGGCACCTTTGACGGCCGGTCGGCCGTCAACTCCGCTCTTGCCACCATCGCCCGCGGCCTTGAGCCTGGCGGCTTCCTGCTTGAACACGGTGACGAATTCGCCGCCGATGATCTTGCGCTTGGCTTCGGGGTCGGTCACGCCGGCGAGCTTGCCGAGGAACAGGTCGCTGGCATCGACGCGAATCACCTTGGCGTGCAGCTTGCCGACAAACATCTCCATCACCATATCGCCTTCGTTCAGGCGCAGCAGGCCATGGTCGACGAAGACACAGGTGAGCTGGTCGCCGATGGCGCGGTGTATGAGTGCCGCGGCCACGCTTGAATCGACGCCACCGGAGAGGCCGAGGATGACTTCCTCATCGCCCACTTGCTTGCGGATCAGTTCGACCGCTTCGGCGATGTGGTCGCGCATGACCCAGTCGGGCTTGGCGCCGCAGACGCCGAGCACAAAGCGTTCGAGAATTGCCTTGCCCTGCTGCGTGTGCGTCACTTCGGGGTGGAACTGCACGGCGTAGAAGTGGCGCGCCTCGTCGGCCATGCCGGCGATCGGGCAGCTTTCGGTGCTGGCCATGAGCTTGAAGCCGGGCGGCAGTTCAGTGACCTTGTCACCGTGGCTCATCCAGACGTTGAGCATGCCGTGGCCTTCTGGCGTGGTGAAGTCGGCGATGTCCTTGAGCAGCGCGGTGTGGCCGCGCGCGCGCACGGCCGCAAAGCCGAACTCGCGCTTGTGGCCGCCTTCGACCTTGCCGCCGAGCTGATGCGCCATGGTCTGCATGCCGTAGCAGATGCCCAGCACCGGCACGCCGAGTTCGAACACCGCTTGCGGCGCCTTGTCGGTCGTGTCTTCGTACACGCTGGCATGGCTGCCTGACAGGATCACGCCCTTGAGCGTGCCGTCTTTCGCGTAGTCACGCACCCAGTCGTCGCTGACATCGCACGGGTGGACCTCGCAGAACACATGGGCTTCGCGCACGCGGCGCGCGATCAGTTGGGTGACCTGGGAGCCGAAGTCGAGGATCAGGATTTTCTGGTGTTGCATGGTGTGGTGTTCGTCAAAGCGTGGAGATGTCGAGAAGCTTTACGCCGCATGCAGGTGCGGCCTGGATGAGTTGCGGGTCGAAGGTGGCGAGAGGCAGCTTGAGCGAGCGCGCAAGCCACAGATAGGCCGCGTCATGCGCGCCCAGGCCCGCATCGATGGCCACGCCGAACGATGCCTTGTGCTGCGCGGGGGCGAGCTCATGCAGCTCGACGCGATGGCGGATGGCCTCCAGCACGCCCCACAGTCCTTCCGCTGCAGCCGGCGGTATTCGGCCGTGCCGCACCCCGTTGGCCAGGATGTTGGCGCACTCCCACTGCCAGATGTTGGGGGCCTGGGGTTCGACCTCGTCGCGGCGGATCAGGGTATAGAGCCGCCGTGTGTGTTCGCTGGCAACGTCTGGCAGCAGCCAGGCGGCGGTGACGGAGGCATCGAGCACGAAGGCCGTCATTTCAGGCCGCCGTCGCCGCGCAGGATGCGCAAGGAAGGCCCGGGCTGAATGGCCGCGTGCAGGGCGTCGATCTGGCTCAGCTCGCGGGCGATCTGCTCATCGGTGATCACCGGCTTGCGGCGCACAGGCAACATGCGCACCACTTCCTTGCCGTGCCGGGTGATGCGCACTTCCTCGCCCTTTTCAACCAGTTCGATCAACGCCGAAAAGTTGTTCTTGGCTTCGTAGATGCCGGTGGTTTGCATGATTTGGCCAGAAAGAAAATTTCTGGCCAAAATATAACATGCTCTGGCCTGATCTACAAGTTCTGGCCAGATTCAGCAGCCGACTCAATCGGCGCGGTAGTTCGGCGCTTCCTTGGTGATCTGGACGTCGTGCACATGGCTTTCGCGAATGCCCGCAGCCGTGATCTCCACGAACTCGGCCTTGTTCTTCATTTCCTCGATGGTCGCGCAGCCGCAGTAGCCCATGCTGGCGCGCACACCGCCGGCCATCTGGAACACGATGGAGACCAGCGAGCCCTTGTAGGGCACGCGGCCTTCAATGCCTTCGGGCACCAGCTTGTCGGCGTTCGGATTACCGCTGGTGGATTCCTGGAAATAGCGGTCGGCGCTGCCCTGCTGCATGGCGCCGATGCTGCCCATGCCGCGGTAGCTCTTGTAGCTGCGGCCCTGGTACAGCACGATCTCGCCCGGCGCCTCCTCGGTGCCGGCGAACATGCCGCCCATCATCACGGTGGACGCCCCGGCCGCAATCGCCTTGGCGATGTCACCGCTGTAGCGGATGCCGCCGTCCCCGATCAGTGGAATGCCGCTGCCGCGCAGGGCGGTGGCCACGTTGTCGATCGCCATGATCTGCGGCACGCCCACGCCGGCAACGATGCGGGTGGTGCAAATCGAGCCCGGGCCGATACCGACCTTGACCGCATCGGCCCCCGCCTCGGCCAGTGCCAGCGCAGCCGCGCCGGTAGCGATGTTGCCGCCGATGACGTCGACCTGGGGATAGTTCTGCTTGACCCAGCGCACGCGCTCGATCACGCCCTTGCTGTGGCCGTGCGCCGTATCGACCACGATGGCGTCGACGCCGGCCTTGACCAGCGCTTCGACGCGCTCTTCGGTGCCCTCGCCCACGCCCACCGCAGCACCCACGCGCAAACGGCCAGCCGCATCGCGTGCCGCGTTCGGGAAGCTGGTTTGCTTGGTGATGTCTTTGACGGTGATCAGGCCCTTGAGCTCATACGCGTCGTTGATGACGAGCAGGCGCTCCAGCTTGTACTTGTTGAGCAGGGCCTTGGCATCGGCCGCCGTGGCGCCTTCGGCCACGGTGATCAGCTTGTCGCGCGGCGTCATGATTTCGCTGACGGGGACGTCATAGCGGGTTTCAAAGCGCAAATCGCGGCCGGTCACGATGCCCACCACCTTGCCGCCATCCAACACGGGGAAGCCGGAGATGCCGAGCTGCTCGCTCATGGCCATGACCTGGCGCACCGTATGCTGGGGGGTGATGACCACCGGATCGCGCAGCACGCCGCTCTCATAGCGCTTGACCTTGGAGACCTGGGCGGCCTGGTCCTGCGCGGTGAGATTCTTGTGGACGATGCCGATGCCGCCTTCCTGGGCGATGGCGATCGCCAGGCGGGCCTCCGTGACGGTGTCCATGGCGGCGGACACAATCGGCAGATTCAACGTGATGTTGCGGGAGAAGCGGGTGGCGAGAGAGGTGTCCTTGGGCAGGACCTGGGAGAACGCAGGGACCAACAACACATCGTCGAAGGTCAGCGCTTTTCCGAGTAGGCGCATGTCAAAGCTCCAAAAAGCGGATTGTACCCGCGCACTCAAAATCCCCGCCACGCGGCTGGCTGAATCGCATCGCAGATGTAAAACCCCCGGCATGAGACTTTGTGCGCTGGATATTCATACACGGCAACGCTAAACTGGGCGCCATGAGAACGCAAAAACTTCTTCTGCTGGCATTGGGTTGCGCATGGGCGCTGGCCGCTTCGGCTCAATGGCAATGGCTGGACAAGGATGGGCGCAAGGTATTCAGCGATCGGGCTCCGCCGCTGGACATCCCCGAGCAAAGCATCCTGAAGCAGCCTGGTGGACGCCCGCCACCGCGCGCGGCGGCCGCGGCACCGGCTGCCGCGGCGGCACCGGGCTCCGCAGACCAGCCCGCGGCCGTAGCGGCTGCCCCTGCGAAAGCCCCGGCCAGCGCGCCGAAGCTCAGCGGGGTCGACAAGGACCTTGAGCAAAAGAAAAAGCAGGCCGAAGAGGCAGAAGCCGCCAAGCAAAGGGCGGAAGACCAGAAAATCGCCAAGGCCCGTGCCGAGAACTGCGCGCGCGCCAAGACCGGGAAGACCACCATGGATTCCGGCATCCGCGTGAGTCGGGCCAACGCCAAGGGTGAGCTGGAAATCATGGACGAGGCAGCCCGCGCGAGCGAAACCAAGCGGCTGCAAGGCATCATCGACTCCGATTGCAAGTAGCCCCCCGCGGACCTCGCGCGCCTGGCGTCTCTTCTCTTCAGTACCCGGCCTTGGCCCCTTTGCGCTTGCCGGCAAACAGGCCGGCGGTACGCGCACCCTGCTTCTGAAAACGCGCCCGCCTGGCGAGCTTCGGGTCGACTACAAGTGGCCGGTAGATTTCCACGCGGTCGTTGTCGCGCAGCGCCTGGCTGAGAGCCGCCTTGCGGCCCCAGACGCCCACGACAGCGGATTTCAAATCGATCGGTGGCACTCGCTGCAGCAGCCCACTGGCCTGCAGGGCCTGCAACACGGTGCTGCCCAGTCCCAGCGTCAGGGCACGCTCGTGCACGCTACGCGGCTCGGGGGAATACACCACGGTGACATGGATGCTGGCGCGATCAGCCATACACCTGCTCGGCCCGCTTCACGAAGGCATCCACCAGGCTGCCGGCGATCTTGTCGAACACCGGGCCGACCAGTGCCGCCAGCGCCGCATTGTCAAAGCCGTAGCGCAGCTTGAACTCCACGCGGCAAGCACGTTTGGATTCGTCGCCCACAGGCACGAAATGCCATTCGCCATCGAGCTTGGAAAACGGCCCATCGACCAGATGCATGCTGACCTTGCGTCCCGGCACATGCGCATTGCGCGTGGTGAAGGTCTGGCTGATCCCGCTGAAGGAAATGCCGATTTCCGCCGTCATGCCCGCATCGTCCGCCGCAATGATCCTGGCA
>DATILI010000236.1:0-4157 GCA_035476635.1 Burkholderiaceae bacterium
AAGCGCCTTGTTGACCGGCGCCACGACCGGATGCGCCGTGGTCTTGACCCACTCGGGCGTTTCCAGCCGCATCACCTTGCCGACGTCGGCCGGATCCATCGCGACCCAGCCATGCTCGGCCAGATGGACCTCGGCCCGGCAGTGCTGGGCGCTCTTGAGGTTGGCGGGGTTGCCGCTGAGCTCCTTGTAGCCGAATGCGCTGGGCACCAGGCGAATGCCATACACGTCGCGCGCCGGGATGCCGGCCGCGCGGCACAGGCCGACGAAAAGCCCATTGATGTCTCCGCACTTGCCCCCCAGGTTGCCGGTCTCCAGCATGGTCTTGATGTCGCCGACACCGCAGCCGCGCACCTTGGGTTCGCGGTAGGTGTTGGCAACGATCCAGTCGTAGAGCTTGCGTGTTTTCTCCAGATCGGTCGCGGCGCCTTTCGTGGCGTCGAGCGCGGTGGTGCGCACGATGCCATCGGTGGGCATCAGTTCGGTCGGCTGCGTCCAGCGGCGCAAATACTCCGTGGCCTCGCGGCCGGGCGCACGCGCTGACCAGTCGACGGCGCGGTCCTGGGTCTGGAAGCGGCTGGTGAGTTCGGCGAAGGGCTTGTCTTGCGATGCGGGAAATTCCACATACAGGAAGCGCGCGCCGTACGTCGGGTCGGCCTGCATCTCGGCCTTGCCGTTGGTGTTGAAGCTGTTGTCGCCGCTCTTCTGGTAGCTGTCGTTCACCGAGGGCACCGGCAGCCACACGCGCGAAGCACCGTTGGGCACGGGAATCTCGACCCGCGTGGTGATCTCGAACGTGCGCCAATTGCCCGGGCGTGGTTCGAACCGGCGCTCCTGGGCCTGCGCAAGGCGCGAAATCGTGGGCAGCGTGAAAGCGGCGCTTCCAGCAGCAATCAGCTGGCGGCGGTTGAGGTTTGGCATGAACATATCCTGAAAAGATTGGAAATTGTCGGGGATCAACGCGGCCGCTGCAGCAGCAGCGGCTCGAGCCAACGGGAGGCCTCGCGGCCGGTCCAGTCAACTTCCCCGGTGATCCGCATTTTCGCCTTGCCGTCACGTGCGATCAGCACCGTGCTCGGAAAAATCTTGATGCCGTACTGCGCGGCAACCGCGCCGTCGCGGTCCATCAGCAGCGGCAGCGCCAGGCCCGCGTTCTGCGCAAACTGGTTGACGCGCGCTTCACGCTCCTTGAAATTGACCGCCAGCACCACGAGCTCGGACCCGTACAGGTCGGCCAGCTGCTGCAGCGAAGGCATTTCGGCGCGGCAGGGTTCGCACCAGCTGGCCCAGAAGTTGAGCAGCACGACCTTGCCGCGCTGCCCGGCCAGCGTCCAGGTGCCGCCCTTGCTGTCTACCAGCGAGAAGGGCGGCGCAGGCACGGCATCGGGCCAGGCCACCGCCTCATGGGACGCCGCGGCCGGCAGTGCAAGACAGGGGCCGAGCGCGAGCAGCGTGATGAGCCGGCGGCGAGCCAGGCGGATATTCGAAGGCGATGAAGGCAGCAAGGGGAAGGGCAACCTATGCATGGGCTTCTACCGTATGCACTTCAAGTCCCACGCCGAGGCGCCGGCGCACCGCGCTGCAGATCGCCGCCAAGTTGTCCATGTTTGGGTTGCCCTTGGGCGACAGCATGCGATGCAAGCTCTTGCTGGGTTTGTCGGTCGCCTGGGCAAGCTGTTCGAACCCGGTCATGGATACTGCTGTCGAGCGTGTAGCACGTGGACCACCTCGATCCGTTCAGCGGCCACGAGGTACACCACGATGTAGTTGGGATGGGCAACCACTTCGCGGGTTCCCGGCACGCGGCCCGGACGGAAAAGATACGGGTGCTCCGCCACAGGCAGCACCGCTTCCTCGATCAGGGTCTTGATCCGTCGGGCGGCGATCGGGTTGTGTTGCGAGATATGGCGCACGATATCGGCGAGGCTATCGCGAGCCCGGACGCGCCAGACAATGGGCAGCACGCGTCAGGCAGGCTTGGGAGATAGACGCTGCTCTGCCTGGGCAATGATTTGATCCATCTCAGCCATGACCTGATCGTGCGCAATACAGGGGCGTGAATCATCCAGGCTGGCCCGCACTTGCGCACGAAACCAGTGGTCATGCGCTTGCGCCTCGTCGACTGTTGCGAACTCGGACTCGATGGGGGACAAAACAGCATTCATGGCTTCATTCTATGTTTTCGCAGAGAAAATGTGTACTCTGCGCTGAGCGTAATGTCAGAGACACAGAGTTATTCGGAGTTGGCCGCTCGGCTGGTCGTGGGGCGCAAGCGGGATGGCCGCAGCATCTACGGCTATTTCCTGGCCACTGGTCTTATCCGCGATAAGACAGGGGCGAGTACCAAGTCACTTGCGCGGGGCGGATTTGGGATCTGCCTTCGCATGCGCGAGGCCTTCTTCCTCCGCGCGCTTCATCTCGCGCGCTTCCTGCTCGCTGCGCGGCTCGGCCGCCTTGGCGTCGGCTTCCACATCGGCTTTCTTCAGGTAGTCTCCGATGTTTTTCTGGTAGTCGCGCGTGGCCTCGTAGCTGCCTTCGCCCATTTGCTTGGGGTCAGGCTGCGGAGATGATTTGCTGGGGTGCTGCTTGGTCATGGTGTTTCCTTTGGGGCTGCAAACGTCGCGTTGCTGGCGCGACTTATGCAGTTTAGGAAGCGTGCTGCGGCGGCGCAGTCGTCCGCGGCAGCGCGAGCGCGTCAGTGCAGACCTACATGACCGGGGCGAAACCTCTAGGCAAGCGCGCCCTGGGCTTGCGACTTGGCAGCCGGCGTGCCCACCCCGATGCGGTCCAGCGCCGCTTCCAGCTGCGCGACGGTGCGGTCCACGTGGTGCCATTTCTCCAGCCCGAACAGGCCGACCCGGAACGTCATGAAATCGGCACCCTCGTCGCACTGCAGCGGCACGCCGGCAGCGGTTTGCAGGCCTTCGGCCAGGAACTTGCGGCTGGACTGGATCTCGGGGTCGGTGGTGTAGCTCACCACGACACCCGGCGCCTTGAACCCGGTGGCTGCCACGCTGGCCAGGCCGCGGCTTTCGAACAGCGCGCGCACCTTGCGGCCCAGCGCTTCCTGCTCGGCGCGCACCTTGGCAAAGCCGTAGGCCTGCGTCTCTTTCATCACATCGCGCAGGCGCGTCAGCGCGTCGGTGGGCATGGTGGCGTGGTAGGCGTGGCCACCGCCCTCGTAGGTTTCCATGATCTGCAGCCACTTCTTGAGGTCGCAGGCAAAGCTGGAGCTGGTGGTGCCGTCGATGGCGGCGCGGGCACGCTCGCTGAGCATGACCATGGCGCAGCACGGCGAGCTGCTCCAGCCCTTTTGCGGCGCGGAGATCAGCACGTCGACACCGGTGGCCTGCATGTCCACCCAGATGGCGCCGGAGGCGATGCAGTCCAGCACGAACAGGCCGCCGGCCTCGTGCACGGCATCGGCCACCGCCCGCAGGTAGTCGTCGGGCAGCATCATGCCGGAGGCCGTCTCCACGTGCGGCGCGAACACGACGGCAGGCTTCTTCTCGCGAATCGCCGCCTGCACCTCGGCGATAGGAGCCGGCGCCCATGGTGCCTGCGGGCCATCGCCGGTGCGCCGCGCCTTGAGCACGGTGGAGGAGGCCGGGATCTGGCCCATGTCGAAGATCTGCGTCCAGCGGTAGCTGAACCATCCATTGCGGATCACCAGCACCTCCTTGCCGCCGGCGAACTGGCGCGCCACGGCTTCCATGCCGAAGGTGCCGCTGCCCGGGACCAGCACAGCCGAGCGGGCCTTGTACACCTCTTTCAGGATGCCGGAGATGTCCTTCATCACGCCCTGGAAGCTGCTGGACATGTGGTTCAAGGCACGGTCGGTGTAGACCACCGAGAATTCAAGCAGGCCATTGGGGTCGACATGAGGCAGGAGTCCGGGCATGGTGTTCTCGCTCGAGGATGAAAAATGGGGGAGCCAGCTTAGCACGCGCTCCGCTGCGCGTCTTCTAGCCCGGACTCTTGGCCACGATGCGCAGGACGGAATCGACGACGAAGGCGTGCCAGCGGTCGTAGGCCTCGGGCGTGTCCAGCGCCTCGCCCAGGAAGGCCGACAGGGTGAACCGGTTGGAGACGTAGAAATAGCCCAGGCCGGCAATCATCAGGTACACATCGCGGGCTTGCACCTCGCTGCGGAAATGCCC
>DATILI010000237.1:0-15515 GCA_035476635.1 Burkholderiaceae bacterium
CCTGGCGAAGCAGAGTAGCCCTAATGCGCGGGCAGTGCTTGATTGGAATCAGTGCAGCCAATAGAGCTGCTAGCCGCATCGCCGAAGCTGATCTGATCCAGGTTGTTCTTGAACTCGATACCGAGCCAAGAGTTGTGCCGGAGCCTGCGGATCTCGCGGCAGCTCTGGACAAGATCCCGGAAGCGAGATCGGCCTTTGATCGCTTGCCGTTTGGTCTCAAGCGCAAACACGTCCAGGCGATCGAAGAAGCCAAGTCTCCAGAAACCCGGCAACGCAGAGTTTTCAAGCTCGTTGCTGACTTGCGGCAAAGTGCGGCCTAAAGGGCTGAGTTTCTCCACGAGGTCAGAGCTGCGATTCCGGATCGAACTCAATCCCCTGCCCTGAATCAGCATGCCGCCACGAGCGGCCGTAGGAGAGCGTGTGGCGAATTCCGCTGGACGATCTTCCGCTCAAACCGGCCGGCGCTTGGAGAAGGCGATTCTTCCCAGATGTAGGGAACGCCTGACACGGTGCTTCCTTCAGCCCCACTGAAAATTCCGATTCCCCTGATTGCAAGGACGGGACGCGGCTGCCATTCTTGGTGCAAACGAGGTAACGCTTCATGCACCTTCCCCATTCGACGTCTGCGACCAGCGACTTCCAACCTATTTGCCTGGGTTCGGCGCCATGAGCATGTCTATCAAAGTGCTGCTCGTTGACGACCACGCCCTGGTGCGTGAAGGCCTCAAGCAGCTGTTCTCGTTGACCAGCGATATCTGCGTGGCGGCCGAGGCGATCAACGGCTCGCAGCTGCTGGAGGCACTGCACAACCAGCACTTTGACATCATCCTGCTGGACATGACAATGCCGGGCATCTCGGGCCTGGATTTGATTGCGCGGATCAAGGCGCGCACGGACGCGCCGCCGATGCTGATCCTGTCCATGCACAACGAACTGCAGATCGCGCGCCGCGCGCTGGCTGCGGGAGCCGCTGGGTACATCACCAAGGACAACAACCCCGAGATTCTCCTGGCGGCGGTGCGCAAGATCGCCGGTGGCGGGCGCTTCAACGATCCGGTGCTGACCCACTCGATGTCCAACAGCCATAGGCACCCATGGTGGATTTCCACAGATCCAGAACCGTAACGAGGTAGGTCCGACATGCTTCCCAACGAAGAATTCAAAACCCTCGCGCACAACTCACCCGACGTGATCGTGCGATTCGACAGCGAGTTGCGTCGGGTGTATGTAAATCCAGCCTATGAGCGGATCGCCGGAGTTGCGGCTTCAGCTGTTGTTGGCCGCAGGGTGTCGGAGGTGGCGTCTGAAAAAACTGACGCCACCATGGCACGGGCGCTGGAAGGCTTGTTGTGCACGGTGCGATCAGAACAGCGGCCGCAGAGCATCGATCTGGAGTGGCACGACGCATCCGGTGTCTTGCACTGCTACGAAGTACGCGCCGTGCCCGAGTTCGATCACATTGGCGGTCTTCAGGGCATCCTCACCGTCGCCAGGGACGTTTCCGAGCGACGGAATATGGACCGCGAGCTCAAGCGCCGCTCCGAGGAGTTTCGCTCCTTGTCCGAGCTTTTGCCGGACGCCATTCTTCGGTTCGACACGGAGGGGCGCATCCAGTACGCCAATGTGGCAAGTACCCAGCTCACGGGTTGCACGCAGTGCGAAATGCTGGGCAAGCGGCCAAGCGACCTGAGTGACCATGCGGACGCCGAGCGTCTGGAGCATCACATCCGCCAGGTCCTCCAGGCGAAGCAGCAATCGAGCCTGGAATACCGCGCCGAACTGAACGGGACGGTGTCGACCTACGACATCCGCCTGGGCCCGGAGTACAGCCTGGACGGCCAAGTAGTCAGTGTGCTTGCGGTAGGCCGCGACATCACGCACTTGCTGGAAAAGGAGTGGCGGCTGCAGCGCACCGAAGCGCTGGCACGCATTGGTCACTGGCAATGGGACTGGGCGCGCGAGCGGTCCACAGTCTCGGCCGAGCTGTGCCGCCAGTTCGGCATGCCTGCCGACTGGCAGCCCACCTTGCGTGAAGTCGCGGGGCTGGCGCTGCCGGAGGACCGGGACCGCATTCAAGCGCTGTACGCGCACGCTTTCGAGGCGCGGGAGACAGAGATCGCCTACAACTACCACATCGTCAATGCGGCTGGCGCCCTGGTGTATCTGCATACCAATGTTGCTGTCGAGTACGGGCCCCATGGTCCGTCGCGGCTTCTGGGTACGACGCTGGACGTGAGCCAGATCAAAAGCTATGAGTCGCGGCTTTATGAAATGAAGTTCCACGACCCACTCACGAATCTTCCCAATCGCGCCATGTTCAGCACCCGCCTCGAGCAGGAACTGCAGACAGCACACGCGGCGGACGGGTCCGTGAGCGTGCTGATTCTCGACCTGGATCGCTTCAAGGAGGTCAACGACACCCATGGACACATGACCGGAGACCGTCTGCTCTACGAATGCAGCCAGCGGCTGGTACGGCTGGTACGTGAGTCCGACACGGTGGCGCGCCTGGGCGGTGACGAGTTCGGCATCATCCTCCCCGGAGTGCACGCAACTTCGGATCTGGAGAGCATCGCGGCCAAGATCCTCGCCGGTCTGATGCGCCCTGTCAAAGTGGCCGAGTACGACTTCTTTCCTTCGGTAAGCATGGGTGTTGCCAGGTATCCCGACGATGGGTTGCACGCCAATGAACTGCTGCAACATGCCGACTCGGCGCTAAGCGAGGCCAAATCCAAGGGGCTCTCTGCGCCATGCTTCTATGCGCAGGAGCTGACCATCAAATCGCGCGAGCGTGCCGCCCTTGAAGCAGCGCTGCGCCGCGCGGAACCCGAAGGACAGCTTGCCTTGTTTTACCAGCCCAAGGTCGACCTTCGCACTGGCGAATGCATTGGCGCCGAGGCGCTCCTGCGCTGGAATCATCCAGAGTGGGGCATCGTGGCGCCTGATCGTTTCATCGGAATCGCGGAAGATTCCGGCATCATTGTCGGCATCGGTGCATGGGTGTTGACCAAGGCCTGCCTGATGGCGCAGGCCATGAATCGCTCGTCCCAAGGGGTCTTCAAAGTGGCCGTCAATCTGTCGCCACGGCAGTTCCGCGACGATGACCTCGTGGCGACCGTGCATGCCGCGTTGTCGACCACGGGCTGCGAGCCGCAGTGGCTGGAGCTGGAGATCACCGAGGGCTTGCTGCTGGAACACAACGAACGGGTGCGCACGACCTTGCTGGGCCTGCGCGACCTCGGTGTCAGCATCGCCATTGACGATTTCGGCACTGGCTACTCCGCGCTTGCCTACCTCAAGCGGTTCCCGATCAACGTTCTGAAGATTGACCGGTCGTTCGTGCGCGACATCGGCATTGACCATGACAGCACCGCGCTGGTCAAAGCCATCATCTCGATGGCGCACAGCCTGCGACTGGACCTGGTGGCCGAGGGCATCGAGACCAAGGCGCAGCACCGCTTTTTGCAGGCGCAAGGTTGCCAAATGGGTCAGGGCTATTATCATGGAAGGCCGCTCCCCGGGGCTGAATTCGAAGCGTTGCTGGCGCAACGCAAGCAGGCTGCCGAAGACGATCTTCAGGTCCTCTTCAGCGAAGCAACTGCGAGTGAGACAGAAAATAGTTGATGCGGGGCGCGTTAGCGGAGACCGCCATGATGCTGTCGAGCCAGATTGAGAGACGTTTTCGTCAATTCGATTCTGATCGGCGCGGTGCGCCGCTGCGTCGTGGCTGGCGGGGCGGTGGCGGCTGGGCGATTGCTTCGGCCCTGGTACTGCCGGCATGGGGTCAGCCGGTTTCCACGGAGCCTGCAAACGCAAACGCAAATGCACCCGCTGGCGATACGCCGAGCCTGAAGCCGGTGATCGTGACGGGTACCAAGGCCAGCCTGGCGACGGCGCAGGAAATCAAATACAACGCAAGCGGCATCGTTGATGCAGTGGTGGCCGAGGACATTCAGCGGTTGCCTGACATCAGTGTCACGGAGGCGCTGCAGCGTGTGACCGGGCTGCAGATCACCCGGGACCGTGGCGAGGGCGGCAGCGTCACCATCCGCGGCCTCACCCAGGTCCAGACGACGCTCAACGGGCGGGAAATATTCACGGCGGGCTCTGGCCGCGGCCTGAACTTCTCGGACCTGCCGGCGGAATTGCTTTCGGTGATCGAAGTCGACAAAACGCCCTCGGCATCGGTGATCGAAGGCGGCATCGGCGGCGTCATTGACCTTCGCACCCGTCGGCCGTTCGATGTGCCGGGGGCCGTGGCCAGCGGTACTGTGCGCTGGTCGCACGCCAGCCTGGCGCAGCAGAGCCGGCCGCAGTACACCATGCTGCTGAGCAACCGCTGGCGCCTGGACAGCGGCGAGTTCGGTGCGCTGCTGGCGCTGACGCACCAGGAGCGCGCCTGGCGCGAGGACCAGCGCAGCGCCGGCACACCTTCGCTGCGCTCGGACCTGCTGCCGGGCCAGCAGCTCATTGTCCGCAACGGAACATCGGACACCATCAGCAGTGGCGTGCGCCGCCGCGACGGCGCGTTTTGGGCCTTGCAGTGGCGGCCACAGGCCCAACTGGAGCTCTATGCCGAGGGCATGGCTGCCCAATTCCGGACACTGCAGAACTCTACGCAGCTCAATACCGGCACGTCGGCGAACGCGGTGCCTGGGTCGCTGTCCTTGTTCCCGGGAACAAACGACGTTCGAAGCATCAGCTGGGCCAGCGTGCCGGTATCGATCCTGAGCTTTGCGCGCGACACGGTGGACCGCACGTCGCAGGCAGCGATCGGCGGAAGCTGGACGCAGGGGCGCTTGACGCTCAAGGCCGATTTGAGCCGAACGAAGAGCGTGAACGACCTGTTCTTCTCGGGGCCCTTCTTCGGCGCCACGGCCAGCAACGTCACGCACGACTTTTCCAACGGCGAACCGGTGGCGTCGATCGGCGGTACCGACCTGCGTAACGCCTCGAACCTGACGGCCACAGGTGTCGCGTACCGCGTGCTGCCTTTTCAGGGCGACCTGCAAGCGGCCCGGTTGGACGCGGACTACCAATTGGGTACGGGGTTCTGGCGCAAGCTGGCAATGGGCCTGCGCCTGTCGCAACGGCGCGCCGACAACGCGAGCGGGCTGATTTTCGGCGACACCAGCGTCAACCTGCCGGCAACATCGCTGCCGTCGCAGATGACCATCAGCCCCAACGGGTCGTTTCTGGTGGGCAGCCTGGACGCGGCGCGGGACCCGGCGGCGCTGCGCGCCCTCTACGGCATCACCGCAGGCTTGCCGACCGCCGGCAACCCCTTGAGCACCTGGCGCATCGGGGAAACCACCACGGCGGCCTACGCCTCGCTCGCATTCGTGGCCCCTTCCGCGCCATGGGACGGCAAGCTGGGCTTGCGCATGGTGCGCACGCGCGCCGAGGTTCGGGGCTTTCAGTCCCTTCCTGCGGGCGGCGTGGACGCCATCGTGGCGAACAAGCCGCAATTGGACTGGCTGCCCAGCCTGCATCTGCGCTACGAACCCGAGGAGGGCTTGCAGTTCCGGCTGGCCGCTTCGCGCAGCCTGACGCGTCCGAATTTCGACCAGCTATCGCCTTCGCTCACCCTGGTGCGCAATCCGGTGAATCCTGAACTCAACCGCGGCGGTGCCGGCAACCCGCATCTGCAGCCGATGCGTGCAAGCAACCTGGACTTGTCGGCCGAACGCTATTTTTCACCGCACCATTCGGTCTACTTGACTGGTTTTCTCAAGAAGGTGGACGGCTTCGTCGGCACGATCAGCCTGCCGGAACAGCACGGCGGCGAGGTCTACCAGGTGAGCCGCCCCTACAACACGGCCGATGCCACCATCAAGGGGCTGGAACTGGGCTACAAGCGGTTTTTTACGCACCTGCCCGGCTGGCTGGGCGGCCTGGGGCTCCTGGCCAACTTCACCTATGTGGACAGCCGCACGCCAAGCTCCCTGCTGGGGCAGGATGTTCCGCTGCAGAACCTTTCGCCTAGAAGTGCCAACGTCATGGGCGTCTATGAACGCGGCGCGCATTCCTTGCGGCTGGCCTACAACTGGCGCAGCCGGTACCTCTCGGGCATTGCCGGCTTCGTCGGCGTCGGCGCACTGCCGGTCTACACCGAAGCCTATGGCTGGCTGGATGCGTCCTGGGTCTGGCGCATCAATCGCCACACAAGCATCGCCATTGAAGGCTCCAACCTGCTGCGCTCCGAGCGCCGGTCGTACTATGGCCTGGCCTCGCGGGTGGAAAGCGTATGGCGCAATGACCGCCAACTGGCGATCTCGGCCACCTGGAAGATGTAGCTGCAGCATGAAGATATCGCGCACCCTTTGTTGGTTCTTCGCGATCCTGCTCCAGGGGGCAGTTGCCTGGGCCTCCACCACCCCGCAGGCTTGGATCGAAGAAGCGCAGCGCATTCGCATGATTGCCGAGAATGACGTGCCCGAGGCTGCAGTGCAAGTTGAGAAATTGGGGAAGTCACTGCCAAGTGACGCGCCGGCTTCCCTTCGTGTGCGGCTGTTGAATCTACGCGCACGTATCGCGAACTACGGCGCTCAGACAGAATTGGCGAGGTCGTACATCGACGAGGCACTGGCACTGGCTGAGCAAGCTGACGACCAGCGCGGGCAGGCGGAGAGCCATCTCAACGCCGTGCTGATCACCACGAACCAAGGGCAGCTCGAAGCCGCCGCTCGGTCTTCCATGCGCGCCTTGGCCCTCCTCAAAGGGCTGGATGAACCCGTGCTGCTGTGCGAAGCGCTGTTGCGCAACGCAGTCATGTACCGGCGCAACGGGCAGATCGACTCCGCGATTGCCCTGACAGTGAAGGCGCGCGAGATGGCTGCCCAGATCACCGACCCGCTGGCGCTCACCTATGTCTACCAGGGGTTGGGCGTGACCTACGAAAACACCGAGAAACCAGAGGAAGGCAGCGCCTATTTCCTACAGATGCGGGACATGGCGCGTGCCGCCGGCACCAAGCAGCTGGAGGCGTTTGCGTTTCAGGGCTATGCCCATGCCGAATTCAAGCGCGGCCATCGCGAAATAGCCTTGAACGCGATGAAAGAAGCGGCCCGCCTCTTTGAGGCGACCGGCGCCCCTTTCAACATCGGTCACAACCGCTACGGATTGGCATTCATGTTGCGGCAAATGGGCCAGCATGCGGAGACCGTCAAACTGATGGACGACATCGTCAGCATCTACCGAAGCCATCCGAACCCGCTCGGCCTCTGGTGGAGTCTTCAAGGGCGCGCGGCGGACCTGCAAGCGCTGGGCCGGCGTACCGAAGCGGAGGTTGACACCCGAGAGGCCTACAAGCTGTCCCAGCAAATCAACTTTCCACTTTACCGCGCGGAAAGCGCAAAGTCCATGGCTTCGCTTGCGGCTTCGCACAGTGAGTACCAACGTGCCTACGAATACCTGTTGGAATCTCTGAACATGACGGCGCGTTCGGAGCAGCAAAGAATCGGCGAGCAGACAGTTCAGCTGGCCGAGCGCTATTTGTCCGAAAGCAAACAAAAGCAGATCGAAGAACTCACTCAACGCGAGCAACAAAGGGCGCTTCACCAACGCTGGCTGTGGACCGTTCTCCTGGCCACGGTGGCGCTCCTGATTTTGGCCACCCTGTTTCTTCTCCAGCAGCGCAAGCTCAATCGCAAGCTGTCGCAGCTGTACACGCAACTGCAGCAGTCGCGCAGCCAACTGCAGGCGACGTTTGACGCCATTCCGGATGCGCTCTTCGTGCTGGATGGGGAGGGGCGTTGCCTGGAAAGCCATGCAGCGCCGGCCGACCCATTCCCGCAAGACATGCTGCAGCGTTGGCAGCACGACTCCATGCGCGAGGCCTTGCCGATCGAAGCCGCCGCTGTCTGCAATGAGGCGCTGAGCGAGGCCGCACGCCACGGCGCTTCGGCGGGGCAGCAGTTCAAGCTGGATTTGCCCACTGGACGCTTGTGGTTTGAGCTTTCCGTCGCGCGCAAGCGCGAAGTCCCGGGGCAATTGGGCCGCTTCATCGTGCTGGCCCGCGACATCACCGAACGCAAACGCATGGAAAGCGCGCTGGCCGAGCGCGAGCGTGAGTTCCGCACGCTGGCGGAAAACGCACCGGACATCATCGTGCGCTACGACGCAAGCGCACATCCCGTCTTCGTGAATCGGGCCTATGTGGAGGCGTCGGCACAGTCGGTCCTGCCCGAAATCCTGGACATGCGGGCCGACGCCGCGGCATTGGCGCGCGCCGATGTGCAAGACCGCGAATACGTGCAACGACTGCAAGAGGCGCTCACCTCTGGCCTGGCCGCAGAAATCCGGCTTTCGCGAAGGGTCGGGCCTGACAAGACGTGGTACCACTCGTTCCGGGTCGTGGCGGAACGGGCCGCGGACGGCCGTGTTGTCGGCGCATTGGCGATCGGGCGCGACATCACCGCGCTCATCGAAGCCGAGCAGAAGCTGCGTGAATCGAGCGCGCAGCTGCGCGAGCTGGCGGCGCGCCGGGACACGGCGCGCGAAGAGGAGCGCAAGCGCATCGCGCGTGAACTCCACGATGAACTCGGCCAGACGCTCACGGCGTTCCGGCTCGATATCGCGACGCTGCAGCTGCAGTTCGGCCCAGACAACGCCGCCCTGGAGCAACGGTGCCAACACCTGTTGCATGTGGCGGATCGCACGATTCATGTCGTACGCACGGTTGCGTCGACGTTGCGTCCGGCCGTGCTCGACATGGGGACCGTGCCCGCGCTGGAATGGTTGGCTGCGGAGTTTCGCGCGCGAACCGGTGTGGAATGCCGCCTGGAGGTGTCTGCGCTCACCGCAGCACTGAACGAGACGCAGTCGGTCGCCATCTTCCGAATCGTGCAGGAGTCGTTGACGAACGTGACACGACACGCGAACGCGCACACCGTGAGTATTTCGCTGCTTGCCCGGGAGGATCACTATCGCCTGCGGATTTCAGACGACGGCGCAGGATTCCGAACCAGGCAGACTGCCCGTATGTCGTTCGGCCTGGTTGGTATCCGGGAGCGCGCACTGATGATCAATGGCGAGGCGCGCGTGGAAAGTTCACCCGGGCACGGCACGACGGTAGAAGTCGACATTCCATTTCAGCAACAATTTGAGAGCACCCCATGATTCAACTGCTGCTCGTTGACGACCACGCTCTGGTGCGTGAAGGCCTCAAGCAGCTGTTCTCGTTGACCAGCGATATCTGCGTGGCGGCCGAGGCGATCAACGGCTCGCAGCTGCTGGAGGAACTGCACAACCAGCACTTTGACATCATCCTGCTGGACATGACAATGCCGGGCATCTCCGGCCCGGACCTGATTGCGCGGATCAAGGCGCGCACGGACGCACCTCCGGTGCTGATCCTGTCCATGCACAACGAACCGCAGATCGCGCGCCGCGCGCTGGCTGCGGGAGCCGCTGGGTACATCACCAAGGACAACAACCCCGAGATTCTCCTGGCGGCGGTGCGCAAGATCGCCGGTGGCGGGCGCTTCATCGATCCGGTGCTGGCGCAGTCGATTGCACTGGAGGCCGCGCTGCCCACGGGTGAGCGCGCCTTGCACGAGTGCCTGTCCGACAGGGAGCTCCAGGTCATCACGCTGCTGGCGCGCGGCGCCAGCGTGAACGAGATCGCGGATCAGCTGGCCATCAGCAACAAGACGGTCTCCACGCACAAGGCGCGGCTGATGGAGAAGATGGGCTTGGCTTCCAATGCCGACATCGTGCGCTATGCCATCCAGAACAAGCTCGTCGATTAGTCGAAACCGCTTGGGGGCGACGCGCCAAATGGCGGCGATGCCCGGCCGGCTCAGGTTGCCGGGTGGACACCTTGTTTTTCTGCACGGGCGATGAACGTAGCCGCAGCAAATGACATCAATGAAGTTGTCAGCATGGCCCCCATCACTGCGGTGCTTGCATTCTGCGCATTCACGACCAGCCCGGAGGCGAACGCAATGATTCCCGCGCCGCTGACGGTCAAAGCTGCGGCCAAACCCGATGCCGTACCAGCAAGACCTGGTTGAATGGAAAGAACGCGCGCGTTCGCTGTGGGCATGGTCAATCCATTGCCCAGGCCCACGGCTACACATGGGCCGAAGAATCCGAGCGGATGCATCACCCCCGAAACCGCGAGGCTGAGGCCCAGCAGCAGACCCGCGCAAGTCAGGATGCGCCCGGCGAGTATGAACGCGGTTGAAGAGTGGCGAGCGCCCATGCGTCCGACAACATAGCTTCCAATGATGAAGCCGGCAGGGACCATGCCCATGTAGAAGCCCAGCGCCACGCTTGAAATCCCGCCAAGTTGTGCGGCCACCAAGGGTGCACCGCCGAGAAACACATACAGCGTTCCTATGGCGAAGGCCATACAGAGCGAATATGCCCAGAACCGCGCTGAGCGGCACAACGCGCGATACCCCATCAACTGCATTGCAATAGACCTGGTGCGGTGCTGGTTCGTCTCTCTCAGATGGAACACCACCAGATAGAGGCCGGCAAGCCCAAGGACCGAGAAGGCAATGAAGTTCGCACGCCAGCCGAAGAATGCGTCGAGCGTTCCGCCAATGGCGGGGCCCATCATCGGAGCCACGGCCCATGCTGACGAGACATAGCCGATCCGGCTCGCCGCGGTGCTTCCATCCGAGGTGTCGCGAATGGCCGCCAGAGAGACGGCGTACCCGGCGATCACGGTGCCTTGGAGCAGCCGGAACAGCAGGAACGTTTCGATGTCGTTCGCCAAACTGCAGCCCAGAGAGGCCACCGTGAAAATTGCCAACGCAACCAATGCGACAGGCTTGCGTCCCAGTCTGTCCGACAGCGAGCCCGCAATCAGGTGCGTGATTGCAGTGGCGACCGCGTAGCCCGCGACGGCGATGTTGGCGATTGCGAAGTTCGTGCCGAACTCCTTGGCAATGTTCGGCAGGGATGGCACGAACATGTTGATGGGCAGGACCGCCAGTGCCGAGAGGGCGATCAAGATCGCAAGACGTGGAGCTTCCTGTGAATGCATGGCAATTGACTCCTTGAAGTTCAACGAGGGCAGTGCGGTTGCACCACTTCGCTTAGCTCGTGTTGGGTCAACAGGAGTCAGCTTGCCGCCAGTCTTCATGAATCTGGACGACTTGGTGAGCCAGCGAATGCTGCTCAGGCGAGCAGATGTGCTCACAGGAAAGATTGTGCAGCATTGCGAGCGATCGCTTCTGGCCTTCTCGTAATAGACAAGATGACTCATAAATACGGCGGTCACAGCCGCGATGAAACCTTTCGTGCGGCTCCGGAACTCACGTGAGAAATGGTGTGATGTTCCGCATCGCGCGCGAGACGTAGTCGTCCTTTTCTCCCACGGGAGCGACGTAGTGCATCGCGCCCTGGGCTTCCTGGAAACCCGCCAAACGGGCGATCACCCAGGCGGCCAGATACTGCGACGCCAGGCAGCCGCCGGCGGTTGCCACGTTGCCCCTGGCAACGAAAGGCTGGTTCAACACGGCGACGCCGGCTGCTTCGACCCAGGGTTTGGTGGTCAGGTCCGTACAGGCCGGAACGCCGTCAAGCAGCCCCAGCTTTGCCAGAATGAGCGTGCCGGAGCACTGCGCGCCCAGCAGTTGCCGGGAGGGGTCGAGCTGCAATTGCGCCATCAATGCCGCATCGGCAACAACTTCCCGCGTCTGCATGCCACTGCCGACGATGACCGCATCGGCAGCGCTGGCCTCGCGCAGGGATGCCTGCGCTTCGAGCACCACGCCGTTCATCGATCGGACGCGCGCAGCAGGGCTGGCAATCGATACCCGCCAGCCCGGCTTCTTGACGCGGTTGAGGATGCCGAGCGCGATGAGCGAGTCGAGTTCGTTGAAGCCTTCGAAGGTGAGGATTGCGATGTGCATGGTGTGATGTTCTCCGGGTTGCTCGGTTCAGCGCATGTGCGCGCTGGCGACCGCCGCCGCCATCGTCTCGGATTCGGTGCCGCCCTGGCTTTGCAGGCCGTACACCACACCGTCCCGATCGGCGCTTGATCGGTTCTGGCTTACCTTCCATTTGCCGCGGAGCGAGCTTAGCGTGATTTCGATGCCGACGATTGCGCGCAGAGTTGCAGCGATGTAGTCCGCGGGCGCATCGCTCACTGCCCACGGCACCGGGCGCTGCGCCTCATGGCGTTCGGTCAGGCGCGTGAGGAATGCGCGCAGCCAGTCGGTGTCGTCGATGGCGCGCAACCTGCCACGCCCCTGCACCATGATGTAGTTCCAGGTTGGCACGACTTTGCCGGTGGCCGCCTTGCTCGGGTACATCGATGGCGAGATGTAGGCCTGTGGCCCCTGGAAGACGATGAGCGAATCGGCATCGGTCCGCGATTCCCGCCACAAGGGATTTGTGCGTGCAACATGCGCGCGCAGGATGCCTGGGCCGCCTGCAGGGTCGGCTTCGAGCATAAACGGCAGCGTGTTGGCGGCCAACGCACCGGCCGTGTCCTGCGTCACCAACAGGCCCAGGGGGTGCGCCCGCAGCAGCGCATGCAGCGACTCGGGGCGCGTCTCTTCGAAGGGGGAAGGCAGGTACATCGGATGTTCCTTCGTAAAATGGATCTTCATCTTATAAATATTTGATCCAATCGAAGGAGCCATTTCTTGACCATGCAAGGAGCCGTTCCGCGCCAGCTGCGCCAACAGGTCTACCTGCGCCTGCGCGAGTCCATCGAGGCCGGCACCTATGCGCCGGGCGCCCGGTTGCCGGCCTCGCGCGAGCACGCACAGATGCTGGGCGTATCGCGCAACACGGTGCTGTGGGCGGTCGAGCGCCTGCAGGCCGAGGGCTACCTGGTGGGCCGCGTTGGCGATGGCACCTATGTGGCGAAGCGCAGTTCACCCGCCCGCAGCGCCGCGCGCGCGCCGCGTGTCGCCGCGCACCAGCTGCTGTCGCTGCGCGGACGCCTGATTGCCGAGACCGGCTTGCGCTGGAATCCGCCCACCGGCGAGGCACTGCCATTTCGCATCGGCCGGCCTGCGCTGGAGGAGTTTCCGTTCGCGCTGTGGCAGCGGCTGGAACGGCAAACGCCGCTCGCCACGCGCGTCGTCGGCATCGGCTATGCCGATGTGGCCGGCCACCCACCATTGCGCGCTGCGATCGCGCAATGGCTGCTGGTGTCGCGCGGCATTCGTTGCGATGCGGGCCAGGTGCTGGTCACCGCCGGCTCGCAGCAGGCGCTGGATCTGATCGCGCGGCTGCTGCTCGATGTCGGCGACGAGGTGCTGGTCGAGGATCCCGGCTATCCCGGCATCCGTGCCAACCTGGTCGCACAGGGCGCGCGGGTGCGGCCGGTGGCCGTCGATGACGAAGGTCTGTGCATCGCGCAGGGCGCCGCGCTATACCCGGGTGCAAAGCTTGCGGTGGTCACTCCGACGCATCAGTACCCGCTCGGGGTGCGCATGAGCCTTGCGCGCCGCCATGCGCTGATCGATTGGGCGCGGGCGCATCGCGCCTGGATCGTCGAGGACGACTACGACGGCGAATTCCAGTACGGGCCGCAGCGTACCCCCGCGCTGTGCAGCATGGCGCACGATGCACGTGTGCTGCACGTTGGCACCTTTTCGAAGTCGCTCGGCGCCGGGCTTCGGCTGGGGTTCATCGTGTTGCCGGATGCGCTGGTCGACGCGTTTACGCGGGCGCGGGCGCTGAGCGACCGCCAATCGCCCGGCGCGGTGCAGGACGTGCTCGCCCGATTCATCACCGATGGGCATCTGTTGCGTCACCTGCGGCGTATGCGCGCCTTGTACTGGGAGCGCCAGGCTTCGATGATCCATAGCCTCACGCGCGCCACCGATGGTGCGATCACGCTCGCGCCCAGCTTGCAAGGCATGCACCTCGCATTCGAGGCAGGCGAGCGGCTGCGTGACACCGAACTGAGCCAGCGCGCGGAAAGCGCCGGCGTGCAGCTCGCACCGATCTCGCACTATTGCATCGAGGCCAGGCGCCGCGGGTGGTTGTTCGGATATGCGGGCTATGGCGAAGCCGCGCTTGCGCGCGCGGCACGCGCAGTGGGCCAGCAACTGCGCCTGCCGCGGGCTTTCTGAACTCAGTACGTCTTGTACGGCAGGAACTTGCCCGACAGCACCACGTTGACCCGGTCACCCTTGGGGTCGGGTTGTCGCACGATGTCCATCGAAAAATCGATCGCGCTCATGATGCCGTCGCCAAATTCCTCGTGGATCAGTTCCTTGATGGTGGTGCCGTAGACACTCACGATCTCGTACCAGCGGTAGATCAGCGGGTCGGTCGGCACGGGGGTGGGCAGCGAGCCCTTGTAGGGAACAACCTGCAGCCACTTCTGTTCTTCGGCGTCCAGGCCGAAGATGCCGCCGACGATCTTGGCCTGCTCGGCGCTCAGCGTCATCTGGCCCAGGCAGGCGGCGGTGGTCCATTCCTTGGAGAGGCCGACCTCCTTGGCCACGTCGTCCCACTTGATGCCCTTGGAGACCTTGGCGGTGATGATTTTCTCGGTGATGTCGTTGCGGTTCATGGTTTGCTCCTGTTTGAAGTTCAGTGGGTGGCGCCCGCCGTGGCACGGGTCACCAAAAAGTCGACGATGTGGTTGCGCAATTCGTAGTAGCCCGGCAGGTGGTGCAGGCCGGCACGCGTGCGCGCGCGGGGCAGGGTGTTGGCCACGGTTTCGGCAATGCCGCCGGGCACGTAGCCATTGGGCGTTTGCGCACCGTTGCTCATCAGCAGGATGCGGTCGGCCAGCAGGATGGCCTCGTCCACGTCGTGCGTGATCATGAACACCGTCTGGTGTGTCTTGCGCACGATGGCCATGAGCTCGTCCTGGATCGTGCCGCGCGTGAGCGCATCGAGCGCGCCGAACGGCTCGTCCAGCAGCAGCATCTTCGGTGCGATGGCAAACGCGCGCGCAATGCCCACGCGTTGCTTCATGCCGCCGGAAAGTTGCGAGGGCTTCTTGTCGATGGCCGGGCTCAGGCCCACCATGGCGACGAACCTTTCCACATGCGTGTCGACATCTGCCTTGTTCCATTCGGGCCAGCGCGACTCCACCGCAAATGCGATGTTCTTGCGCACCGTGAGCCAGGGCATCAGCGCGTGGCTCTGGAACACCACGCCGCGCTCCAGGCTCGGGCCCGCCACTTCGCGGCCATCCATGAACACGTGGCCGCTGGAGGCGGTATCCAGCCCGGCCAGCACGTTCAGGATGGTGGTCTTGCCGCAGCCCGAGTGGCCAATGATGCAAACGAATTCGCCCTTGTCCAGGCTGAAGGAAACGTCGGCAAAGACGGGCGGGGCCGGCGCGAAGGATTTGGAGAGGCCTTCGATCTTGAGGAAGCCTTGCATCGTTTTCTCTTTCTTGGGCGCGGCCGCAGCGGTGCGTTGATCCAGGTCACTCCACATACGTCACCCACTTCTGCAACTGCGCGAACGCCAGGTCCAGCAGCATGCCCATCACGCCGATCACCAGGATCGCGAAGATCACGTTGGTGAGCGACAGGTTGTTCCACTCGTTCCAGACGAAGTAGCCGATGCCGGTG
>DATILI010000238.1:0-21009 GCA_035476635.1 Burkholderiaceae bacterium
TGCCGATGGGCGGGCGCACTGCGTACAGTGCATCGCATGCCCTCGTACAGCACCATCTACAAATGCCGCCGCTGCGGCACTACCAGCTACCAGCCCGTAATTGCGCGGGACGCAAGCGGCGCGCTGATGCCCACCGGCATGTACCGCTGCACTGGCTGCCGGGTGACGTTTTCGGACTTGCGGGAATGGTGGGGGCATGGCGGCGCGCACCACCGGGCCTACGAAGCGGGCGCCCACGAAGGCCATCCCCCGGAATATCAACAGGATCAACAGGCGGATCATCGGGCCCAACACTGAAACCAGCAGCAAGGCCTCGCCCCGTTCAAGGCTTCGCCACGACCGTTCGTCGAAATTCGCTTACTGGCAAAAAGAGGCCACCAATACAATTGGGCCCTATGGCCTCGATCTCTTCTATCGCTCTTTCCGGCATGCAAGCCGCGCAAACGCGGCTGGACGCCTCCGCGCACAACGTTGCCAACGCGCAGACCGAAGGATTCCACCGGCAGGAAGTGGTGCAGCAGGAGCAGGCCGAAGGCGGCACCAGCACCAGCATCACCCGCGCGGCAGCCCCGCAGAGCGCGCTGGAGACCGACCTCGTGGAGCAGCTGGAAGCGAAGAATTCCTTCCTTGCCAATCTCGCGGTGTTTCGCACCAGCAACAAGATGCTGGGCGCGCTGTTCGACGAAAAGGCCTGAGCCGCGCTGCGCTGGCCTCGCTCCTTCGTCTTTAGTCCCCTCTCCCCAGTCGCTTGCGCACCACAGCGGGCAGCGGAATCCCGCGCCGCTCGAAGTTCGGTGGGTGGTCCGTGGCCGGGTTCAAGCCGGCTGAGTGACAATCCGGTGACACGTGGACAAACACCAGAACTCCCTTTTTGAATCGATGGCGCAGCACGACCCGGCCGAGCTGGCTGCGTTGCTGGCCGCGCCGGCGGCGGCCGGGCATTTTGATGAACTGCGCGGCCGCCAGACCGAGCCACGCGAAGCCACCGGGCACGAGAGCACGGCGCCGGGCCCCTTGACAGACCATTGGCAGAGTTTTTTCGAGCAACTCGGGCCCGAGGGGCTGTCCGACCTGAACCGGCGCGCCCACCAACTGCAGCGCCAGATCCGCGACAACGGCGTGACCTACAACGTCTACGCCGATCCTGAACACCCGCAGCGGCCCTGGTCGCTGGACTTGTTTCCACTGATCGTTTCGCCCGAGAGCTGGCAACAGATCGAAACCGGCGTGCTTCAGCGCGTGCGCGTGCTGGACCGCATCATGGCCGACACCTATGGCCCGCAGGAACTGCTGGCCAAGGGCCTGCTGCCACCTGCGCTGGTGCAGGGGCATCCCGGCTACCTGCGCCCCATGCACGGCGCGCAGCCGGCGGGTGGCACGCATCTGCACATCGCCGCGTTCGACTTGGCGCGTGACCCCGAAGGCAAGTGGTGGGTGGTTTCGCAGCGCACACAGGCGCCCTCGGGGCTGGGCTACCTGCTGGAAAATCGCCTGTCGATCGGGCGCATGTTTCCGCAGGCCTTCTCTTCGCTGAATGTGCAGCGACTGGCCGCCACCTACCGCGCGCTGGTCGACAACATGAAGCGCATGAGCCCGGCCGGCGACGATTCGCACATCGCGCTGCTGACGCCCGGCCCCTACAACGAAACCTATTTCGAGCATGCGTACCTGGCGCGCTACCTCGGCCTGAGCCTGGTCGAGGGCAGCGACCTCACCGTGCGCGACCAGCGCCTGTACCTCAAGACCCTGCAGGGCCTGGAGCCGGTGCATGGTCTGCTCAAGCGGCTGGACGACCAGTATCTCGACCCGCTGGAGCTGCGCCCCGACTCGCGCCTGGGCGTGCCCGGACTGTTGCAAGCCATCCGCGCCGGCAATGTGCTGGTGGCCAATGCTCCCGGTTCGGCCTTTCTTGAATCGACTGCGCTGCTCGGCTTCTTGCCGGCGCTCTCGCGGCACCTGTTGGGCGAGGAGTTGCAGTTGCCCTCGATGGCGACCTGGTGGTGCGGCGAGCGCGCAGCGTTGGAGGAAGCGCTGCCCCAACTCGCCGACTGCGTGCTCAAACCGACCTACCCCGGCTCCACCAGCCACGGCAGCTTCGAGGCGGTGCTCGGCCGCTCCCTGTCGCGCCGCGAGCTGGACGAGTGGGCGGGCCGCATCGTGCGCCAAAGCGACGACAACACCGTGCAGGCCTATTTGCCGCTGTCGCAGATGCCGATCTGGCAGCCTGGGGCCGGCGTGGCCGGCCAAATCGTGCCGCGCTCGGTGATGCTGCGCGTCTTCGCCGTCGCCGACGGGCCCCAGTCCTGGCGCGTGCTGCCCGGCGGCCTGGCGCGCACGGTCAGCGCCAACAGCGAGATCGCTTCCATGCAGCGCGGCGGCAGCAGCGCCGATGTCTGGGTCATCACCGAAGGCGTGGTGGACCAGACCACCCTCTTGAACCAGCACCTCTCGGCGGCGGCCCTGGCGCACCGAAAGCGGCTGGTCACCAGCCGCGCGGCGGAAAACCTGTTCTGGCTGGGCCGCTACACCGAGCGCGCGGAAAACACCGTTCGCCTGGCGCGCCTGACCCTGGCCTGCCTGAACGGCGAAGACCAGTCTTCCGCGCCGTTGCTGGAGTGGCTCAACGAAATGACGGTCGCCAACGGCCTGGTACTGAGCTCCGTGCCTTCCGTGCAGCAGGCGCGCCGCGTGTTCGAGCGCTCGCTGATCGCGGCCTTGAGCGATACCGAAAAAAGCCACAGCGTGGGCTTCAACCTGCGCGCCATCCGCAACGCCGCCTCGGGCGTGCGCGAACGGCTGTCGCAAGAGCACTGGAATGTGATCGTGCGCGCCGAGGAAGATTTCTTCCGCCGCTGCGCCGAACTCGCCGAGGACGGGGACTTCTCGGCCGTGGAAGCCCTGCAGGCGCTGGAGGCGGCCAGCACCCACATGGCCGCGATGACGGGCGCGCAGACCGACCGCATGACGCGCGACGACGGCTGGCGCCTGCTGAGCATCGGGCGCCACATCGAGCGCCTGGGCTTTCTGGCTGCGGCGCTGGAACGCGGCTTCGAGTGCGGTGCGGTGCAGACCGAAAGCGGCTTCGAAGCGATGGTCGCGCTGTTCGACAGCACCATCACCTTCCACGCCCAATACCAGCAAAGCCGTGATGTCGCGGCCTTGCTGGACCTGCTGGTGCTGGACCGCGACAATCCGCGCTCCCTGGGCTGGGTGGCCCAGACCCTGCGCGGGCGCCTGGCCAAGCTGGCCGGCAGCGCGCCCGACGAACTCAGCGAACTGGCGTTGCGCGTGCCCGACCCGAGCAGCTGGGCGCTGGAGCAAATGTGCGAGACCGATGCCGATGGCAATCACGCCCTGCTCGCCACCCTGCTGGACGAATGCGTCGAGTGCGGCTACCAGGTGTCGGACGAAATCAGTGCCACCTACTTCACCCATTCGGGCGAAGCCAAGCAAAGCCTGGGCGCTTGAATAGCCGGAGTCCGTTGATGCACCTGCACGTCACGCATGAAACCCGCTACGCCTACACCCCCGCGGTGGAGACGGCGCAGCACATGGCGCATCTGAAGCCACGCAACACGGCCACGCAACAGTTGCTCAGCCACGCGCTGCACTTCAACCCCGAACCGGCCCAGCATACCGAGTCGCAAGACGTGTATGGCAACACGCGCACCTTCATTTCGCTGCAGGCCGCCCATGATGAACTGGTGGTGCGGGCCGAGAGCGTGCTGGCCACCGAGGAACCGCCGGAGCCGCAAAGCGAAGTTCCATGGGAGCAGGTGCGCGAATCGTTTCGCTACCACGCGGGCAGCGCATTCGATGCCGCGGCGGAGTTCGTCTTCGCCTCGCCCTATGTGCCGCGGCATGCCGACTTCACCGCCTACGCCCGGCCCAGCTTCGGTGCCGGCGTGCCATTGCTCGCGGCGGCGCTTGACCTCATGCAGCGCATCCACAGCGACATGCGCTACGAATCGCAAAGCACCGAGATCAACACGCCGGCCATCAAGGCGTTGGCACAGCGCAAGGGCGTTTGCCAGGACTTCGCCCACATCATGGTGGCCTGCCTGCGCGCCATGGGCCTGCCGGCGCGCTATGTCAGCGGCTACCTGCTGACGGAGCCCCCACCGGGCAAGCCGCGCCTGGTCGGCTGCGACGCCTCGCATGCCTGGGTTTCGCTGTACCTGCCGGACCTGCCCGATGGACCAGGCTGGTGCGACCTGGATCCGACCAACAACCGATACCCGGGCGCGGACTACGTCACGCTCGCCCATGGCCGCGACTTTGCCGATGTTTCCCCGCTGCGCGGCGTGATCCACGGCGGCGCGCACCATGACCTGCACGTGGCGGTCACGGTCATGCCTTTGGCGCAGCCTTCGCCCGATGATGCGGACGCGTTGCCTACAATCTGAGAACAGGAGAACCTTATGAGCGTTTACGACAAGCTGCAGCAACTGGGCATCTCGCTGCCCCCCGTCGCCATTCCCGCCGCCGCCTACGTGCCCTTTGTGCAGACCGGCAAGCTGGTATTCCTTTCCGGCCACATCGCCAAGAAAGACGGCAAGCCCTGGACCGGCCAGTTCGGCAAGAACATGACCACCGAAGAAGGCAAGGCCGCCGCCCGCGCGGTGGCGGTCGACTTGCTGGGAACATTGCACGCCGCAGTGGGCGATCTGAACAAGATCCAGCGCATCGTGAAATTGATGAGCCTGGTCAATTCCACCGGCGAATTCACCGAGCAGCACCTGGTGACCAATGGCGCAAGCGAATTGATGGCGCAGGTCTTTGGCGACAAGGGCGCGCATGCGCGCAGCGCGTTCGGCGTGGCGCAAATCCCGATGGGTGCCTGCGTCGAGATCGAGCTGATCGCCGAACTCGCTTAGATTTCGCCCCCTCGCGGCGCTTTTCGTCTTAGAAGCTTTCCCAGTCTTCGTTGGCAGACTTGGACGCCGCCACTGCCGCTGGCTTGGGTGCGGGCGCCTTGGCCAGTGCCAGTGGTGCCGCCTTGCGCTGCGGCGCGACGGCAGGCGCCGGCGCTGCCTTCGTCGTGGTGCGGACTGTCGCACGCGCAGAATCATGCGCATGCTGGATGGCGGCCTGCGTCACGTGGTGGGCGGTCGCATTGATCTTGAAGACAGCCACCACCTGGGTCAGTTGATCGGCCTGCTCGCGCAGGCTTTGCGCCGCGGCCGCGCTCTGTTCCACCAGGGCCGCGTTCTGCTGCGTCATCTGGTCCAGGTTGCCTACCGCCTGGTTGACCTCGGCAATGCCCTGGCTTTGATCCGACGAGGCCGCCGTGATTTCGCCGATGATGTCGGTCACCCGCTTGACCGATTGCACGATGTCGCCCATGGTGCTGCCCGCGTCGGCCACCAGGCGTGCGCCGGACTCCACTTTCTCGACCGAAGCGCCGATCAGCTCCTTGATCTCCTTTGCCGCGCCTGCGGAGCGCTGCGCCAGGCTGCGCACCTCGCTGGCAACGACCGCGAAGCCGCGGCCCTGTTCGCCGGCGCGGGCCGCTTCCACCGCCGCATTGAGCGCAAGGATATTGGTCTGGAAAGCGATGCCGTCGATGACGCCGATGATGTCGGAAATCTTCTTGCTGCTGGCATTGATGTCCTGCATCGTCGCAACGACCTGCTGGACCACCGCCCCGCCCTTTTCGGCCACGGTCGACGCACGCGCAGCCAGGGCGCTGGCCTGCTGGGCGTTGTCCGCGCTTTGACGCACGTTGCTGGTGAGCTGGTCCATCGAGGAAGCGGTTTGCTGCAGGTTACTCGAGGTCTGCTCGGTACGCGCCGACAGGTCGTGATTGCCGGTGGCGATTTCGGCGCTGGCCGTGGCGATGCTGTCCGTGCTTTGGCGCACCTGGTGCACCATGCGGCCCAGTGAGTTGTTCATCGCCATCAGCGAGCGAATCAAATCGCCGAACTCGTCGTGCCGGTGCGCCTCGATTTGCGCGCTCAGGTCGCCCTCGGCAATGCGTGCGGCCAGCGCGTTCGCCTGCGACAGCGGTTGCAATATGCTGCGGATCAACCAATAGGCGCCACCCAGGATGCACAGCACGATCACCACCATGGCGGAAGCACCGATCTTGATCGTGGACATGCGCGAGTTGGCAATGGCGGTCTGGGCCTGGGTCATGGCCTGTTCCTGCATCTTCACAAATTCACGCAGATTGCCCAGGTAAGCCGAGACCGCCGGGTTGTATTGGTTGTTGATCAGTGTTGTCGCTTCCTCGCCCTTGCCATCGGTCTTGAGCTTCCGGGCCTGGACCCGCAGGTCGAGCATGGACTTGCGCGACGAGGCGATCTTTTCCATCTGGGCCTTGTCGGTCGCCGTCAGATTCATGGTCTCGATGTTCTTTTGCACCTCGGTGATCTGCGCCGACGTGGCGGCGATCACATCCTTGAATGCAGTTTCCACCGCTGGATCGCTGCTCAGGATGAGCGCCTGCGTACGCGCCGCGTTGGCCTCGGTCAAGCCGGCCCACCGGGTGGCGGACTGCACGCGCGTCGTCATCTCCTGCATCGACGCCTCGCTCTCGGACTGCGCGCGGGCCGAGCGCAAGGTCGAGAAAATCATCAAGCCCAAAAGTGCAATGACAAGCACACTGACCGAAAGCCAGAGCTTTGCGGCAACGCGAAGGTTCTTCAGGTTCATCGATGTCTCCTGGTATTTGTTATCGCCATGCGGCCATGCCCCAACGCCGACCGTTCTCACAATGCCGGTATAGCACCAGACCGCCAAGGCGGCAATGCCGGTATTCACCCGTTCAGAAAAGGCGGCCGCGCCCGATGCGGGCGCGCCAGGATGCGGGCGAGGCCCTATTCCACGCGCAGCACGCGCGTCGGCTTGAAGCCCAGATCGGCCGCCTTGCCCTTGCGCCCGCGCGCGGCGCGCGCATTGTTCAGGCTGCGGATTTCCAGCGTTTCGTCGCGCTCCTTGCCGCCGCGCCCGATGCCTTCGATCTTCACGCTGCGGGTGTAGGCCGCCGCGCCGGCCAGGCTGTCCTTCGCGTCCAGGTCAATCAGCATGAGCCCGCGTCCGCCGTTGCCCATGGCCTTCAGTTCGCTGATCTCGAAGGTCAGGATGCGGCCGCCGGTGGAGGCGCAAGCGACGTGCGTGGCGCCGGGCAACGGTTGCGCAGCGCTGCTACCTGCGACGTGCGAGGGCGCGCAGATCGACTCCCCCTCGCCGACGCTGATGAAGGCCTTGCCGGCCTTTTGCCGCGAAATCATCTGCTCGACATTGGCCAGGAAGCCATAGCCCCCCGAGCTGCTGAGCAGCAAGCTGGCGCCCGCGGGCCCGGCGAAGTAGTGCGACAGTTGCGTGCCGGACTCCAGCTCGATCAAGGTTGTCACCGGCTGGCCGTCGCCGCGCGCACCCGGCAGCATGGACACCGGCACCGAATACACACGGCCGTTGCTGCCGAAAATCAGCAGCGTATCGACCGTGCGGCATTCGAACGTGCGGTACAGGCCATCACCGGCCTTGAAGGCAAAGCTGGCCGCTTCGTGGCCGTGGCCTGTGCGCGCGCGCACCCAACCCTTTTGCGAGACCACCACCGTCACCGGTTCGTCCACCACCTTGACTTCGACCACCGCTTTCTTCTCCGCCTGGATCAAGGTGCGGCGCGGGTCGGCAAACAGCTTGGCATCAGCTTCGATCTCCTTGACCATGAGCCGGCGCAGCGCGGCAGGCTGCCCCAGGATTTCCTCGAGCTTCTTCTGGTCGTCGCGCAGTTCCTTGAGCTCCTGCTCGATCTTGATGGCCTCCAGCCGCGCCAGCTGGCGCAACCGGATTTCGAGAATGTCTTCCGCCTGCCGGTCGCTCAGGGCAAAGCGCGCAATCAACGCGGCCTTGGGATCGTCCGACTGGCGAATGATGGCGATGACCTCGTCGATGTTGAGCAGTACCAGCTGCCGGCCTTCGAGGATGTGGATGCGGTCCAGCACCTTGTCGAGCCGGTACTGCGAGCGGCGCTGCACCGTGATCTGGCGAAACTCGATCCACTCCAGCAGCATCTGCCGAAGCGACTTCTGCACCGGCTTGCCATCCAGCCCCACCATCGTGAGGTTGATCGGCGCCGAGGTTTCCAGGCTGGTGTGGGCCAAGAGCGCCGTGATCAACTCGCTTTGCTCGATGCGGCTGGTCTTGGGCTCGAACACCAGGCGCACGGCCGCGTCCTTGCTCGATTCGTCGCGCACCACGTCCAGTACCGACAGCACGCTGGCCTTGAGTTGCGTCTGCTCTTGCGAAAGCGCCTTCTTGCCGGCCTTGACCT
Organism: Burkholderiaceae bacterium; assembly: GCA_035476635.1. Classification (GTDB taxonomy): domain Bacteria; phylum Pseudomonadota; class Gammaproteobacteria; order Burkholderiales; family Burkholderiaceae_C; genus DATILI01. The sequence continues at coordinate 8,282 of DATILI010000238.1, forward strand.
TGGGATTGGTGAGCTCTTCGATCTCTTCGAGCACCTTCTGCGTGCTCACACCCGGCGGCAATTCATTGACCACCAATTGCCACTGGCCCCGCGCCAGGTCTTCAATTTTCCAGCGGGCGCGCACCTTGAGCGAACCGCGGCCAGTGCGATAGGCCTCGGCGATGTCGGCGGCGCTGCTGATGATCTGGCCGCCGCCCGGGTAGTCGGGCGCCGGCACCAGCGCCAGCAGTTCTTCGTCGGAGAGCTTCGGCGTCTTGATCAGCGCCACACAGGCTTCGGCGATTTCCTTCAGGTTGTGGCTGGGGATTTCGGTCGCCAGGCCCACGGCGATGCCGCTGGCGCCATTGAGCAGGGTGAACGGCAGGCGCGCCGGAAGTTGCCGGGGTTCTTGCGTGCTGCCGTCGTAGTTGGGGACGAAGTCCACCGTGCCTTCGTCGATTTCGTCCAGCAGCAAGCCGGTGATCTTGGCCAACCGCGCCTCGGTATAGCGCATGGCCGCCGCGCCGTCGCCGTCGCGGCTACCGAAATTGCCCTGGCCATCGATCAGCGGGTAGCGCTGGCTGAAGTCCTGCGCCATGCGAACCAGCGCGTCGTAGGCGGCCTGGTCGCCATGCGGATGGAAGCGGCCGAGCACATCGCCGACCACACGCGCGCTCTTGACGGGCTTGGCGCCGGCGTTGCCGGTAAAGCCCAGGCCCATGCGCTCCATCGAGTAAAGGATGCGCCGCTGTACCGGCTTCTGGCCGTCGCAGACATCGGGCAAGGCGCGTCCCTTGACGACGCTCAAGGCGTATTCGAGGTAGGCGCGTTGGGCGTAAGTGGCAAGGTTCAGGGAATCGTCGGATTCACCTTGGGAAAAATCCAGGGTGGGTTGGTCGCTCATCGAAAGTTATTCGCGTTCTATCTTGAATTCTGGTTGTACCGGCGCCGCGGAAAGCGGCGCGATCATGTTGCCGCGCCCTCGCGCGCCGCCGGGGGCGGCTTCGCCCAGCGCGGCGCCGGGCAACTCCATGCGTACCCGTGATGCCAGGCGCCGCCGCTCTGCAACCGGGACCGGCGGCTTGAGCATGGTGTAGATCTGCATGACCGTCTTCACATAGGCCTGCGTTTCCTTGTAGTTGGGGATCTTGTTGCCGGCGCGCTGCACCGCACCCTCGCCGGCGTTGTAGGCGGCCAGCGCCAGCTCCAGCTGGCCGGGGAACATTTTGATCAAGTCGCTCAGGTAGCGGGTGCCGGTACGGATGTTGACCTTGGGATCGGTCAGCTTGCGCTCGACCGGCATCTTGGCGTCGCTCGCGACGCCATAGCGTTCGGCCGTGCCCGGCATGATCTGCATCAGGCCCACCGCGCCCTTGGGCGATACGGCGGTGCTGTCGAAGCCGGACTCGGTGGCAATCAGCGCCTGCAGCAGTTCGTAGTCGATGTTGTGCGTGCGTGCCGCGTCGCGCATGTGGTGCTTGACCACTTTGAAGTGCGGTGAGATCTCGAAGAACGCGAGCAGCTTGGGGCGCGCCGTGGGTACGGCAACCGCGCGCGGCAATTCTTCAGCAACCGGCGGGTTCGCGCTGGTGTCAAAGCTCTGGCCGCCGCGGTAGAAAAGCTCGTAGCGGTCGTCCAGGCGCTCGGTTGCGAAGTGCGCCACGCCCTTGGCATCGATGTAGCCCCAGACATCGGCATGCGCCGGTTGCTGCAGGATGGGCAGCAATACGACGGCGACGGCCAGCAACCGGCGGCCAAGAATTTTCATCAACGGATTCATCCAAACATCTCCAGGCCCTGGGCACGCCGCGCGGCGAACTCCTGCTGCAACATCGACAGGATGACAAGGGAGTGGTACTCCGCGGCATCATCCGCCGTCTCGGCGCGCGCCCGCACGGCGTCGCGCAATCGGCCCTCCAAAACAAAACCTTCGTTGTCGCAAAACGACTGGGCCCGGGCGTTCTCGCCATTGAGCTCCAGCCAGAACCGGTGTGCGCCCAGCTCGTCGAATACCAGCTTCTTGAGCACCCGGATCGCCGCGCGGCCCACGCCCATCTCCCGGGGCTGAACCACCATGTGCTTGAGTTCGATCGATCGGTGCGGATTGCGGCAACCCGTCAACACCGCAAAGCCTGCCGCCTCCAGTCCGGCTCCGCCCTCGATGATGAAATGGCGGAAATCGGGGAAACGCGTGGCGGCTTCATGCTGGCTGCGCTCCCACTGCGTGACCAGCGATCGATGGGCCGGATCGTGCTGCAGCGACAGGACAAAGTCAAGGTCGTCCGCCATCGTTGGCCGCAGACGCGCCCGGCTCATTTCGGCGCTCCCTGTTGCCGGCCTTGCCCGCAAAAGCCACGCAGCACCGAAAGCAGGTGCGCACCCACGGCCTGCACCGCATAGCCGCCTTCTTGCACCAGCAGGGTCGGCAAGGCCAGCGCGGCCAGGCGCCGCCCGACTTCCTCGAACTCCGGGCGCCCCAGGGAGAAGCTGCAGATGGGGTCCTCGGCGCTCGTATCAAGGCCCAGTGAGACAACCAGTACATCGGGCGCGTAGCTGCGAACACATGCCAGGCCTTCCTCCAGTGCCGCAAGCCAGGCCGGATTGCCGGTGCCTGCGGCCAGCGGCAGGTTCAGGTTGTAGCCCAGGCCAGCCCCCTCGCCGCGTTCATCGGCATGGCCCAGATAGAACGGGTACTCGGTCAACGGGTCGCCGTGCAGGCTGACGAAAAGCACATCGCTGCGATCGTAGAAGATCGCCTGCGTGCCGTTGCCATGGTGGTAGTCCACATCCAGCACGGCCACGCGCGCAGCACCGCGGTCCAGCGCGGCCTGTGCGGCGACGGCGGCATGGTTCACAAAGCAATAGCCGCCGAAGAAGTCGCGCCCCGCATGATGGCCGGGCGGCCGCGTAAGCACATAGGCACCATCGGCTTTGCCTGCGGCCAGGCTGTCCAGCCCCGACAGCGTGGCCTGCGCGCCCCAGTAGGCGGCAGCCCAGGCACCGGCTGTGAGTGGCGTGCCGTTGTCCATCGAATACAGGCCCATCCGGCCCGAGAAATTCTTCGGCTCGACGTCGCTGCGCAAGCTGCGCACCGGCCACACGGCCGGAAATGCCTCGCCCGTCCCGCCCAGGGCCAGCCACTCGGCGTGGGCGCCCTGCAAAAACTGCAGGTACGGGCCGCTGTGCACGCGCGCCAGCGGAGCCAGGCCAAAATCGCGCGCCGCCACAACCTGGCCCACGCCGCTGTCGCGCACCGCAGCCCAGAGCTGCTCGGCGCGCTGCGGGCGGTCTACCGCATCCACCAGCTGCCCGCGGAAAAACTCCTTTTGCGGGACGTGGGCGCCGTGCCGGTCGTTGTGGACGAGCTTCATGTTCGGATCTTCAGAAGTCGCTTAAATGTCAATCTCCACCGAATCGCCGTGCAGTTCCATGAGCTCGCGACGCGAGGCGGCTTCGCCCTTGCCCATGAGCTTGGTGATGAGCAATTCGGTCTGCAGGAAATCGATGGTGCCCAGCTGCACCGGCAACAGGCGGCGGGTGTCGGGATTGAGGGTGGTATCCCACAACTGCTCCGCGCTCATCTCGCCCAGGCCCTTGAAGCGGCTGATGGTCCAGGAGCCTTCGCGCACGCCTTCCTTGCGCAGCTTGTCCAGGATGGCCGTCAACTCGCCGTCGTCCAGCGCATACACCTTGGAGGCCGGCTTCTTGCCGCGCGCCGGCGTATCGACCCGGAACAGCGGCGGGCGCGCCACGTAGACGTTGCCCGCTTCGATCAACTTCGGGAAATGCCGGAAGAACAGCGTGAGCAGCAGCACCTGGATGTGCGAGCCGTCAACATCGGCATCGCTCAGGATGCACACCTTGCCGTAGCGCAGGCCCGAGAGGTCGGGCGCATCGTTGGGTCCGTGCGGGTCGACGCCGATGGCCACCGAGATGTCGTGGATTTCATTGTTGGCAAACAGCCGGTCGCGTTCCACCTCCCAGGTATTGAGCACCTTGCCGCGCAGCGGCAGGATGGCCTGGCATTCCTTGTCGCGGCCCATCTTGGCGCTGCCGCCGGCCGAATCGCCTTCGACCAGGAACACCTCATTGTGGCTGATGTCCTTGCTTTCGCAGTCGGTCAGCTTGCCGGGCAGCACGGCCACGCCGGAGCCTTTGCGCTTCTCGACTTTCTGGCCGGCCTTCTGGCGCGTCTGCGCGGCCTTGATGGCCAGTTCGGCCAGCTTCTTGCCGTAGTCCACATGCTGGTTGAGCCACAGTTCGAGCGCCGGTCGCACGAAACTGGACACCAGGCGCACGGCATCACGCGAATTCAGGCGCTCCTTGATCTGGCCCTGGAACTGGGGGTCGAGCACCTTGGCGGAAAGCACATAGGAGGCGCGTGCAAACACGTCTTCAGGCAGCAGTTTCACGCCCTTGGGCAGCAGCGAATGCAATTCGATGAAGCTTTTCACCGCGTTGAAGAGGCCGTCGCGCAGGCCGCTTTCATGGGTGCCGCCGGCTGAGGTGGGAATCAGGTTGACGTAGCTTTCGCGCACCGGCTGGCCGTCTTCGGTAAAGGCCACGCACCAGGCCGCGCCCTCGCCTTCAGCGAAGTTGTCGCTGGAGTCGGCATAGCCCTCGCCCTCGAACAGCGGAATGACCGGATCGGCGTTGAGCGACTGCATCAGGTAGTCGCGCAGCCCGCCCTTGTAGGACCAGGTCTGGGTCTCCTTGTTTTTCTCGTTGAACAGCGTCACCGTTACGCCGGGCATCAGCACGGCCTTGCTGCGCAACAGGTGCGTCAGCTCGTTCATGGGCAGAACGGCCGACTCGAAGTATTTGGCATCGGGCCAGACACGCACGGTCGTGCCCTGCCTGCGGTCGCCTTCGCCGCCCTTGCGGGTCTTGAGTGGCTCGATGACATCACCCGCTGAAAACGCCAGGCTGGCGACCGTGCCATCGCGGTACGAAGTGGCTTCCAGCCGCTTGGCCAGCGCGTTGGTCACGGAGACGCCCACGCCATGCAGGCCGCCGGAGAAGCTGTAGGCCCCGCCCTTGCCCTTGTCGAACTTGCCGCCGGCATGCAGCCGTGTGAACACCAGCTCGATCACCGGGGCCTTTTCCTCGGGGTGCAGGCCGAACGGAATTCCCCGGCCGTCGTCATCGATGCTGACCGAGCCGTCGCTGTGCAGGCTGACCTTGATTTTCTTGCCGTAGCCGGCGAGCGCCTCGTCGGCCGCGTTGTCCAGCACTTCCTGGATGATGTGCAGCGGGTTGTCGGTGCGGGTATACATGCCCGGGCGCTGCTTGACGGGCTCCAGCCCCTTGAGCACACGGATCGAACCCTCGGAATAGTCGTTTGGCAGCTTGCCTGCCTGATTGGTAGCCATCGGCGGATTGTAGACGTTGAGCGCCTCAACAACTGGATACAAACACAGGAACCACCAGCGCCGCGGCAGGGTAACTGCAACAAAAGCACGAAATGACTACATTCGTTGCCATGAATTCCAGTAGCAAGACACTTTCCATCGGCCAGGTGCTCATTTGCGGCGCCGCCATCGTGACCCTTTCCATGGGCATCCGCCACGGCTTCGGGCTCTGGCTGCAACCAGTCACCCAGGCGCAGGGCTGGACGCGCGAAACCTTTGCCTTTGCGATCGCCATCCAGAACCTGGTCTGGGGCGTGACCGGTGTTTTTGCCGGCATGCTGGCCGACCGCTTCGGTGCGTTCAAGGTCATCCTGGCCGGCGCCATCTTCTATGCGCTGGGCTTGATGGGCATGGCAAACGCGCCAACACCGTTCCTTTTCTCGATGACGGCGGGCGTGCTGATCGGCATGGCGCAGGCGGGCACGACGTACGCCGTGGTCTATGGCGTGATCGGGCGCAACGTGAGTGCGGCCAGGCGCTCCTGGGCCATGGGCATCACTGCCGCCGCAGGCTCGTTCGGGCAGTTCCTGATGGTGCCGGTGGAGGGCTTCTTGATCAGCGGCTTCGGCTGGCAGCAGGCGCTGATGATCCTGGGCTTTGCCGCGCTGTTGATCCTGCCGCTGGCCATCGGCCTGCGCGAGCCGGGTTTTGCGGGTGGCGCGGTGCCACGGCGCGAGCAAACCATCTTTCAAGCACTCAAGGAGGCCTTCAAGTATCCGAGCTTCCAGCTGCTGATGGCCGGCTATTTCGTCTGCGGCTTCCAGGTGGTTTTCATTGGCGTGCACATGCCGAGCTACCTGAAGGACAAAGGCTTGTCGCCGCAGGTGGCCAGCTACGCGCTGGCCCTGATCGGCCTGTTCAACGTGTTCGGCACCTACATCGCGGGCTCTTTGGGCCAGCGCCTGGCCAAGACGAAGATCCTGGCGTTCATCTATCTGGCACGCGCGGTCGTCATTGCCGTCTTCCTGGTGGTGCCGCTGTCGCCGGCCAGCGTCTACGTTTTCGCTGCCGCCATGGGCCTGCTGTGGCTTTCGACGGTGCCGCCGACCAACGCCGTGGTGGCGCAGATCTTCGGCGTGGCGCACTTGTCGATGCTGGGCGGCTTTGTCTTCTTCAGCCACCAGATCGGCAGCTTCATGGGCGTCTGGCTGGGCGGCTATCTCTATGACAAGACCGGAAGCTACGACATCGTCTGGTACATCGCCATCGCCCTGGGCATCTTCGCCGCGCTCGTGAACCTGCCCGTGCGGGAAAGCGCCATCCAGCGCGCAGCGCCACAGGGAGCTTGACGCAGATGGCGCAGCGCACACGCAAATGGCTTGCCTACGGTGCGGCGCTGGCCGTGCTGCTGGCGGTGTTTGCGCTGTATGCGCGGCCGGATTTCCTGGTGACCTTGGCCGATCAGGTCTGGGCGTGCTTCTAGCCCAAATCAGTCATCGTCCCTGATCCGAAACTGCCCGATCAACTGCTGCTGCACATTCGGCGGCACGGCCTCGTAGTGGCTCAGCTCCAGGGTATAGCGGCCCTGGCCGCCGGTCATGGCGTTCAGGCGCATCTGGTAGCTGCTGAGTTCCGACAGCGGCACCTGCCCCAGCACCGCAAGTGTGCCAACCTGCAGCGCGCGCGTGCCGCTGACCTGGCCGCGGCGCGCCGACAGATCGCCGGTGATGTCGCCCATATTGCTCTCGGGCGCGGTAATTTCCACGTTGACGATCGGCTCCAGCACGACCGGTGCCGCCGCGCGCACGGCCTCGATCACGGCCTTGCGGCCGGCCGTCGTGAACGCGATTTCCTTGCTGTCCACGCTGTGGTGCTTGCCGTCGTAGACGATGACCCGGACGTCCTTGACCGGAAAGCCCGCGATCACGCCGCCGTCCAACGCCTGGCGCACGCCTTTTTCAACTGCGGGGATGAACTGGTACGGGATGGTGCCGCCCTTGACCTGGTCGACGAATTCGATGCCGGCGCCGCGCGGCAGCGGCTCGATGCGCAAGAACACCTCACCAAACTGGCCAGCCCCGCCGGTCTGCTTCTTGTGCCGGTGGTGCCCCTCGGCAGGCGCCGAAATCGTCTCGCGGTAGGCAATGCGTGGCGGCCTCGTATTGACCTCGCATTTGTAGATTTCGGTCAAGCGCTCCAGCAGCACCCGCAGGTGCAATTCACCCAGGCCATAGACCACAGTTTCGTTGGTCACGGCGACATGTTCCACCCTAAGGCAGGGATCCTCATCGACCAGCTTCTGCAGGATGTCCCACATGCGCTGCTCGTCGCCGCGGCGCCTGGGCTCGATGGCCAGGCCGTGTACCGGCACCGGAAAGCCCAGCGGCAAAAGGTGCATGTGCTCGTCCTCGGTGGCATCGTGCAGCACGGCGTCGAAGTGGATGTCGTCGACCTTGGCCACTGCGCACAACTCACCGGGGCCCGCGCGCGGGATTTCCACATGGTCCTTGCCTTGCAACATGAACAAGTGCCCCACCTTGAAGGGCCGGCGACCGTCGCCGATGTAGAGCTGGCTGTCGCGTGTGATCGTGCCCTGGTGCACGCGGAAGATACCCATCTTGCCGACATAGGGGTCGACGGTCACTTTGAAAACGTGGGCCAGCACATGCCGGGACGGATCCGGCGCGGCACGCACCGGCACCGCGTCGGGGCCTTCGCCGTTGAGAAACTGCGGCGGATTGCCCTCGCTCGGATTCGGCAACAGTTTTACGATCACATCCAGCAGCTCGGCCACGCCGGCTCCATTGCGCGCCGAAACGAAGCAGATCGGGATCAGGTGGCCCTCGCGCAACGCCTGCTCCAGCGGCGCGTGCAGTTCGCGCGGATCGACGTCGCCGTCGTTCAGGTAGCGCTCGACGAATTCAGGATCGACTTCCACCACTTGTTCGACCAGGGCGCGATGTGCCTGCTCCACAGATGAAAAATCCGCCTCGCCGGACGGATTGAAGAAGCAGTCAACGACTTTGGTGCCGCCCGCGGCGGGCAAGTTGAGCGGCAGGCACTCCTTGCCGAAGGCGGCCTGTATGCGTGCCACGAGGCCGGGCAAGTCCAGCCCCTGCGCGTCGATCTTGTTGATGATGACCATGCGGCAGAGTTCGCGCTTGGCTGCCCAGTTCATCATTCGCGTGCTCATCAGTTCGATGCCGTTGGACGCGTTGATCACCACGGCGGCTGTTTCTACGGCTTCCAGCGCGGGCAGCGACTGCCCGAGGAAGTCGGGCGCTCCGGGGGTGTCGATGATGTGCACGCGGGTGTCCAGGTGCTGCAGGTGCACCAGGGCCGAACTCAGCGAATGCTGGGCCCGCCGCTCCAGCGCGTCGAAATCGCTGACCATGGTGCCGCGCTCCAGGCTGCCCGGCGCGCCGATGGCGCCGGCCCTGTGCAGCAGCGCTTCAACCAGGCAGGTTTTGCCGCTGGTCGCCGCACCGACAAGCGCCAGCGTGCGTATGGCGGCAAGGGCTGGCGCAGAATTGGTGGCCATGGGCGCGCTCCTCGTTTTTGCCGGGCGCATAGTCGGCGCCCGTTGAATAGTGGCTCGTCTGCACAGCGTAAGGGATAGCGTGGTGCGGCACAAGCGGCTCGACCCCCGGACAAACGATGGTAGGCTTGCCGCCCATGCCGGGGAGACGGCCAAACACTTGGCGCAGAGGGACCACAGGACATGAAAACATTTGTAATCACCGGTGCCTCCGAGGGCATCGGTGCGGAGATGGCGCGGCAGATCGCCACAACGCACAAGGCCGAGGCGGCGCTGGTGCTGGCGGCGCGCAACATGGAAAACCTGGATGCGGTGGCTGACCAATGCAGGGCGCTCGGCGCGCAGGCCTTGGCTGTCAGGACCGATGTATCGATCGAGGCCGAATGCCGCACCCTGATCGCGGTTGCAGTGGAGAAATTCGGCCGCCTGGACGCCCTCATCAACAACGCCGGCATGTCCGCGCAGGCGCTGTTTGCCGACGTCAAGGCGGAAGACCTCGCCTGGTACGAACAACTGATGCGCATCAATCTCTGGGGCAGCGTCTGGTGTACGCACGCGGCACTGCCGCACCTGAAGGCGGCCAAGGGCAGCGTGGTGGCGGTCTCGTCGCTGGCCGGCATCGTCGGCGTGCCGGGTCGCACGGCCTACAGTGCCACCAAGTTCGCCATGACCGGCTTCTTCGAGGCTCTGCGCGCCGAACTCAAGGGCGCCGGTGTCAGTGTCACAACGGCCTACCCCGGCGTAGTGGCCACCAACATCCGCTACCGCGGCTTCAACGCCAAAGGCGTCGCCGCCGGAGCAAGCGGCCTGAAGGAAGACGACGCCATGAGCGTGGAAGAATGCGCCCGCCTGATTCTTGCTGGAATGAATCGGCGCGAGCGCGAGGTGGTCATGACGGCCAAGGGCAAGCTCGGCCGCCTGCTCAAGCTACTGGCGCCCGGCGTGGTGGAGAACATGGCGTTGGCGGCGCTCAAGGAAGAAGTAAAGCCGCACTGACGGTCGCACTTGCAAAGAATGAACATGGACACATCAGCCGCAGGCCCCGCGGGCGGGCATGGATCGCAAGCGCCCTCCGCGTGGGTGCAGCGCTGGTCGCACCTCGTGCCGGACGGCGGTAGCGTGCTGGATGTGGCCTGCGGCCTGGGCCGGCATGTGCGCTGGTTTGCACAGCGCAACCATCCGGTGGCCGGCGTTGATCGCGCAGCGGACGCCATCGCGGCGCTGGCGGGCCTGGGCGAAATGGTGGTCGCGGACATCGAGAATGGGCCCTGGCCCTTCGCTGGCCGCGCGTTCGCCGGGGTAGTCGTGACCAACTACCTCTGGCGCCCCCTGCTGCCAACCGTGGTGCAAAGCGTGGCGCCCGGCGGCGTGCTGATCTACGAAACCTTTGCCATCGGCAACGAAACCGTGGGCAAGCCGTCGCGGCCCGACTTCCTGCTGCAAAGCGGCGAACTGCTACAAGCTTGCGCCGCAATGCGCGTCGTGGCCTTCGAGGACGGTTTCTTGACCAATCCTGCCCGTTTTGTGCAGCGCATTGCGGCAGTGCGGCCCGACACCCTGGCGACGGCCGGGCGCTATCCGCTGTGACTTAAAATGCTCGTTTACCGTTCAAAACTGCGGACATGACACCCATTACCGGCAGCATCGTGGCGCTCGTTACGCCGATGCATGAAGACGGCAGCGTGGACTACCCCACCCTGCGCAAACTGATCGACTGGCACATCGCCGAAGGCACCGACTGCATCGGGGTGGTCGGCACGACCGGCGAATCGCCCACGGTCAACGTGCAGGAGCATTGCGAAATCATCCGCGTCTCGGTCGAGCAGGCCAAGGGCCGCGTGCCGATCATGGCCGGCTGTGGCGCCAACTCCACGGCCGAGGCCATCGAACTGGCCCAGTTCGCCAAGAGCGTCGGCGCCGACTGCCAATTGCAGGTCGTGCCCTACTACAACAAGCCGACCCAGGAAGGCCAGTACCAGCACTTCAAGCACATCGCCGAAGCCGTTGGCGACCTGCCGACCGTGCTCTACAACGTTCCGGGCCGTTCCGTGGCCGATATGGCGCATGAAACCGTGCTTCGGCTGGCCCAGGTGCCCGGCATCGTCGGCATCAAGGAAGCCACCGGCAACATCGAGCGGGCGCAGTGGCTGATCAAGGAAGTGCCCAAGGGCTTTTCCGTTTATTCGGGCGACGATGCGACCGCTGTGGCGCTCATGCTGTGCGGCGGCCAGGGCAACGTCAGCGTGACGGCCAACATCGCACCCCGGCTGATGCACGAACTCTGCTTGGCCGCAGTGGCCGGCGACGTTCGGCGCGCCATGGAAATCCAGATGCAATTACTGCCGGTGCACAAGCACCTGTTTGTCGAGGCCAACCCGATCCCCCTCAAGTGGGCCATGGCCCGCATGGGTCTTTGCGGCGGCACCATGCGCCTGCCGATGACGGCGCTGGCAGCCTCCAACGAGGCTGTCGTCGAAGGCGCGCTGCGCGCCAGCCGGCTGCTTTCGGCCTGATTTCGCCCCTTACGTTACTGCGTAGTTTGAGAAGGACTTTCCCTGTGAACCATTTTGCAAGACTGGGCCTCCTGGGCCTGACTCTGGCTCTGTCTGCTTGTTCGGTACTCGAAGGCGAAAAAATCGACTACAAGAGCGCGGGCAAGGCCCCTTCCCTTGAGATCCCGCCCGACCTGACCCAGTTGTCCACCGAAACGCGCTATGCGGTGCCCGGCAGCGCGGTCACCGCCAGCGGCTTCCAGACGGCGCAGCCCTCGCGAAGCGTTCCAACGGCCGCGGCCAACCTCGCCGACGTGCGCATCGAGCGCGCCGGCACGCAGCGCTGGCTGGTGGTGAATCGGCCCGCCGAGCAGTTGTGGGGACCGGTGCGCGATTTCTGGCAGGAAAGCGGCTTCCTGCTGACACTGGACCAGTCCAACCTGGGCATCATGGAAACCGATTGGGCGGAAAACCGCGCCAAGCTGCCGCAGGATTTCATCCGCAGCGCGATTGGCAAGGTGTTTGATTCGCTTTACTCCACCGGCGAGCGCGACAAGTTCCGCACCCGCCTGGAGCGCAATGCCGCAGGCGGCACCGAGATCTACGTCAGCCACCGCGGCATGATCGAGGTCTACACCAGCAGCAACAACCAAAAGGACCAAACGGCCTGGCAACCGCGGGCGGCGGACCCGGAACTCGAAACCGAATTCCTGCGCCGCCTGATGATCAAGCTGGGCACCTCCGCGGAACAGGCCAAGACAATCGTGGCAGCTTCCGCGCCGCAAACCACCTCCAAGATCGCCACCGTCAACAACGCGCCGGTCGTGCAGATCAGCGAAGGCTTCGACCGCGCATGGCGCCGCGTCGGCCTGGCGCTGGACCGGACCGGCTTCACCGTGGAAGACCGCGACCGCAGCCAGGGCACTTACTTCGTGCGCTATGTCGAACCCAATCCCGAGAAGAAGGAACCCGGCATCTTCAGCAAGTTGTTCGGAAGCTCCGCACCGGTAATCCCGCCGCTGAAGTTCCGCATCGCGCTGAAAAGCGAGGGCGAATCCACCACGGTTTCTGTCCTGAATGCCAGCGGCGCACCCGAGACATCGGCCAACGCGCAACGCATCGTCCAGGTGATTGCCGCGGACCTTAAGTAGCGTATTTTCAGAGATGCTGCGCTTCAGGAGCCTGGGCAGCGGCAGCACCGGCAATGCGACGGTGGTCGAGGCCAGAAGCGGCACGCAATGCACCCGGCTGCTCATCGATTGCGGCCTCGGCATTCGGGTACTGGACACCCGGCTTGCGCAAGCCGGGCTTTCGGTACGCGACATCGACGCCATCTTCATCACCCACGAACATAGCGACCACATTGGC
>DATILI010000239.1:0-3802 GCA_035476635.1 Burkholderiaceae bacterium
CCTTCACTCCACCTTGCCGATGCGCTTGACCACCTCGGCCATGCGCTTCGCGTCGGCCTGCACGTACTGCTCGAACTCCGGCGTGTCCTGGTAGAGGACGGGGCTGCCCGCGTTCAGGATCACTTCCTTGACCTTGGCGTCCTGCGCCGCGGCGCGGGCGGCCGCGCGCAAACGTTGCGCGATCGGTTCCGGCGTGCCCGCGGGAATGAACAGGCCCGACCACTGCGCGTACTCGGCGTCGAAGCCCGCTTCTTTCAAGCCAGGCACCTCGGGCATCACATCGAGCCGCGCATTGCCCCAATGCGCGAGCGCCCGCAGCTTGCCGGCCCTGATGTGCTGCAAGACGGTAGCGGGGCCGGACGACACCGCATCGATCTGGCCGCCCAGCAGCGCCACCACGGCGGGCGCCGCGCCGGTGAAGGGCACGTGCGTCATCTTGATGCCGGCGTTCTGCGCGAGAATTTCCATCGGCACATGCATGGTGCCGTAGTTGCCCGATGAGCCGTAGTTGATGGCGCCGGGGCGTTTCTTCGCGTCGTCCACGAAGTCCTTCACCGTCTTCCACGGCGCATCCGCGCGCACGGCCAGCACCGTCGGGTCGGCCGTGAAGCGCGCAATCGGCCGCAGCGCGGCCAGCGTGTACATCGGTGCGCGGCCCAGCAGGACATCGGCCTCGGGAATCACCGTGAACGAGGAAAGCGAGAGCAGCACCGTATGGCCATCGGCCGGCGCCTTGGCCGCCAACGCCATGCCGATGCCGCCGCCGGCGCCGCCCTTGTTCTCGATCAAGACCGGCTGGCCCAGTTCGCGCGACATCGCCTCGGCCACGGGCCGCGCGACGATGTCGGCCAGGCCGCCCGGCGGGAACGGCACGACCATGGTGATGGGGCGCGAGGGGTAGGCGGCCTGCGCGGCACAAAGGCCCGCGGCGCCAAGAAGAAAGCTGGCCAACAGGGCCGAACGACGCTGCATGTCTTGTCTCCTGAATGGGGCCGGTCTGGACGCGCGCCGGCCGATTGTTTTATGTTGGCATGCTAACATCTTCAACTGGTTTTTCAACCGGTTTTGCCACTAGAAACGAAAGAGACAAGGACATGAAAATCGTTGCCTACAGCGTGCACGGCGAACCCGGTGTGGGCCGGGTCGCGGCCGACTTGCAAACCATCGAACCGTTCGAGTTGCCGCCGCGCCAGCGTGCACTGGGCGCCCTGCCTTTGCTCGAATCGCTGGGCCGTGGCGAGCCCTTGCCGCCGCTGGGCCCGGCCATCGCCATGGGCTCCGTGCATATCATCGCGCCCCTGCCGCATCCACGGCGCAACATCTTCTGCGTCGGCAAGAACTACCACGCGCATGCCAAGGAGTTCGCTGGCAGCGGCTTTGACAGCAGCGCCCAATCGGGCGGCGATATTCCGGCAGTGCCGATCATCTTCACCAAGGTGCCCGAGTCGGTGGTCGGGCCCGGCGCGCCGATCAGGATTCCCACCGCCGTCTCCACCGCCATCGACTACGAGGCCGAGCTCGCCGTCATCATCGGCAAAGGGGGCAAGGGCATCCGCGCGGCCGATGCGATGGAGCACGTCTGGGGCTACACCATCATCAACGACATCACGGCGCGCGACTGGCAAAGCCGGCACCAGCAGTGGCACATGGGCAAGTCCTTCGACACCTTCTGCCCGATGGGCCCGTGGCTGGTCAGCGCCGACGAATGCAACGGCACCAGGACCCGCGTTCGCTGCTATGTGAATGGCGAGGAGCGCCAGAACGCGAGCACCACGGATCTGATCTTCGACATCCCGACCCTGATCGAAACGCTGTCGGCCGGCATCACCCTGTACCCTGGCGACGTGATCGCCACCGGCACCCCCGTGGGCGTGGGCATCGGCTTCAAGCCACCGAAGTACCTGCAGGCGGGCGATCTGGTGCGGGTGGAGATCGACGGGATCGGCGCTCTCGAAAACCCGGTGCGCTGACGCCGCGGCCCCAAACGCTTCTAGCGCCCGATCAGCGCGCAGTAAGCGGCGCGCGTGTCGGGTGCCACGGCTGCGATCAGTTGCTCGTACGACGTCTGGTGCCGCGCCCACATGCGCGCGGAGGCCACGGTCTTGGACTTGCAGAACCAGTGGCAGGTGTGCTGCATCAAGAACAGCTCGGCCGACATCGTGAAGGCCAGGTCCTTCGGTGACGAATGGCCGCCGCCCTCTGCGGCGCGGGCGATCCCGCGCGCGTGGATGGCCAGGGCCTTGCGCACGTCGAACGTGGCAAGCGGGAACAGCCTGGCCGCAAAGGGGATGTGGAAAGGCAGCTTGCTCACGCGCGTGTCGGCCTCTTGCGCAAGGGCGAATTCAGCGGCGAAGCGGCTGAATTGGTCGCCCAAGGCCTGCTCGGTGGAGTGCAGCAGGCCAAAGACCTGTTCACGCCGATCCGGGTCGTTTTCGCCGAGCGCACGCAAGTAGCCCTGCGTCAGCGTTTCCATGTTTTTCTCGATCTGGTACATGCTTAGATGACTGCCCAGCAACGCAATGCGCCGGCCCTGGTCCTGGGACCTGAGCTTCCAGATGACGAAGGCGACGAATGCCGCCAAGAGAAACAATTCCATGACTGTGTTCTGATTGCTTGCGAAAATATCTTCCAAGTGTAGTCACGCCATCTCGCCCTCACCCTCAACCGCAGCATGACCCTGAGTTACCTCGATTTCGACTACAGCGAAGACGCCCAAGGCAGCGGCAGCTTCGACGCCATGGCCTCGGCCCTGCCGGCACAGCTGCCCGCCCTGCAGGCTGAAGTGGCACGCGTGCTGGACTGGGCGCATCGCGACTTTGCCGGCGTCCGTGGGCCGCTGGACGAGGGCGGTGACTGGGACTACGAACTGCAGGGCGTGCAGGAAGCGAGCACCACGCTGCAAGTGCGCTACGACCTGGAGGCCGGGCAGATCCAGACGCAGCGGGGCAATGCCGAATCCTTGCGCGCGACGCTCAGCCTGACGATCAGCGGCACGCCGGCGTTTTGCCAGGCGTTCAGGGACGCGTTCGAGCTGGCTTGAGCGGCGCCCTCAAAAAAACGGGTACGGCCCCTCGAATGCGCCGATGTAGCTCGTGTGGCTGACCAGACCTGGCAAAGTTCACCCGCTCATCATGGTTCCCAGGAACGACCAGGTAGGGCAACTCCAGCGCCTTCAGCAGCTTGCACAGGTTGGCGTACTCATCGGCGTGCCCCTCGTCCACGAGGTCCCCCGTCAGCAGCACCAGGTCGGGGCGGCGATCCAGGCTTTGAAGATGCGCGATGGCTTCGGCGAACATCCGGTTGGAGTCCACGACGCCCTTGTAGAGCTCGCCCTTTCGGCGCACATGCACATCAGACAGTTGGGCGATCAGCATTTGGTGTTCTTGCTCTGGCAGATGGGGCATCCTAGCGCGGCCTCGTCACTCATAGTGAGTCCACATCCGGAGCACGCGAACAATGCGCTCCTTCTTGAATATCTCGTAGACCATCCGATGCTGGATGTTGATGCGGCGTGAGTACGCCCCCTCCAGGTCACCGATGAGCTTCTCGTAGGGTGGCGGATTCTGAAATGGATCCTGCGCCAACACATTCAGCAACTCTTGGGCCTTGTCCCTGAGCCCGGCCGCTGACAGCTTCTTGGCATCCTTCAGCGCATGTTTCGCGAAAGCGACTTGCCACCTCACCACTTGAGTTCTCTGGCGCTTTTCTCAAGCGGCTCGGCCATGCCCTTCCTGATCGATTCCCGCATGCCGGGTATGGAGACGAGATACAAAGTCTCCTGAATCGCATCCCAGTCCTCCGA
>DATILI010000240.1:0-5576 GCA_035476635.1 Burkholderiaceae bacterium
GCCGACACCGACCAGATGCTGGCTGCGGCCAGCGCTGCGATCGAAGACTTTGCCGGCGGCACACGCCTGGGCGATTCATTGGCGACCCTGCACGAGCGCTTTTCGCGGCGCCTGGTCGGCCGGCGCTCGCTGGTGCTCATCATCAGCGACGGGCTGGACACCGGCGAGCCCGAGGCCCTGGGCCAGGAGCTTGATTGGCTGCGCCGGCGCAGCCGCCGCCTGCTCTGGCTCAACCCCTTGCTGCGCTTTGAGGGCTATGCCCCTGTTGCGCGCGGTGCCGCCGTGCTGCACCGCTACGCCCATGGCATGCTTGCGGTACACAATCTGAGCCGCCTCAAGGATTTGGCCGCGAGTCTTGCCGCCGTATTGAAGCGCTGAAATACCAGAACACGAAGGAACAATCAGATGGAAATGCAAGGAAGCCGTCAACTCGCGGTGACCCAGCAGCAAGCCTGGGATGCGTTGAACGACCCCGAAGTGCTGAAGGTCTGCATCCCGGGCTGCGACAAGGTCGAGGCCAGCGGCGAGAACCAGTACGCCGTCGGCATGGCGCTGAAGATCGGCCCGGTGTCGGCCAAGTTCAACGGCAAGATCACGCTCTCCGACATCAACCCGCCCACCAGCTACACCATCGCATTCGACGGGCAGGGCGGGGCGGCAGGCCACGGCAAGGGCAACTCCAAAGTCACGCTCACGCCCAATGCGCAGGGCTGCGAACTGGCCTACACCGTCAACGCGCAAGTCGGCGGCAAGGTGGCCCAGCTCGGCCAGCGCCTGATCGACGGCGCGGCCAAGTCCATGGCCGAGGATTTTTTCAAACGCTTCGATGGCGAGATGCAGCGCCGCTACCCGGCGCCGGCGGCGGCAGAGTCTGCGCAAGCGGTGGTTGAAGGCGCAGGAGCCGCCAGCGCCGCTGGCCTCGGCGATTCAAAAACGCCGGCTTGGGTCTGGGTGGCCGGCGCCCTGGTGCTCGCGATCGCCGCCGTCTGGCTGCTGCGCTGAAGGAGAACAAGGCCATGGAGAATCTCGATGTCATGGTGCTGCGCACCCTGCGCGATTGGCGCCTGGCCGGCAAGCGCGCATTGCTGGCCACCGTTGTGCGCACCTGGGGTTCGTCACCGCGCCCCGTGGGCTCCATCATGGCGCTGTGCGAAGACGGCGCGGTGGTCGGCTCGGTCTCGGGTGGCTGCATTGAAGACGACCTGATCTACCGCTTCACGCAGGCCTACCGCCAAGCGCCGGGCGCCAACGGCGAGGCCAGCAAGGAGATCCCTTCAGGCCCGCCCGGCTTCGTGAAATACGGCGTGACGGCCGACGAGGCGCACCGCTTCGGCCTGCCCTGCGGCGGCACGCTGGAGTTGCTGCTGGAATACGACCCCGACGCCGCCTCGCTTGCGCAACTCGTGCAGGCACTGGAAGGCGGCAAACTGATGCGCCGCACGGTGCGCCTGGGCGATGGCGCAGTGAACCTGCGCGAAGCCTCGGCGCCCGAGGAACTCGGCGTGTCGCCGACCGAACTCGTCAACACCTTCGGCCCCGAGTACCGCATGCTGCTGATCGGCGCCGGCCAGCTCACCGAATACCTGGCCACCATGGCCCTCTTCAACGGCTTTGCCGTCACCGTCTGCGACCCGCGCGAGGAATACCGCGGCGCCTGGAGTGTGGCTGGCGCCACCGTCGTCAGCGACATGCCAGACGACGTGGTGCAGAGCTTCAAGCCCGACCGGCGCTCTTGCGTGGTTGCTCTCACGCACGACCCCAAGCTCGACGACCTGGCCTTGCTCGAAGCCCTCAACACCGAGGCCTTCTACGTCGGCGCCATCGGCAGCCGCCGCAACAACGAGGCCCGCCACGCGCGCATGATCGAGCACTTCGAGCAAACCGACGAAAGCCTGGCGCGCCTGCGCGGCCCCATCGGCATCTACATCGGCAGCAAGACACCGGCCGAGATCGCAGTCAGCGTGATGGCGGAAATTCTTGCCGTAAAAAACGGCGTGGCCTTGCCGCGCGACATCGGCGTGGCGCAGGCCAAGAATGACCTGGGCGTCAGTGCGAATGATCCGGGTGAGGACCTGGTCTGCGGCGTGCCGCGGGTGGGGCGTTGACGGCGAAATCAGCGCATACTCAAGTCCTTCGCTGCAGGACGGCTCAGTTTGATTCAGCGCGGTACATGAGGGTGCTTTATGAGTGAGATTGTTTTTGTTGTTGAGCAGGCTCCAGAAGGTGGCTATACGGCGCGTGCGCTTGGCGAGTCGATAGTCACGGAGGCGGATACGGTGGAAGCTCTGCGGTTGGCCGTGCAAGACGCTGTGCACTGCCACTTTGATGAAGGACAGACTCCGAAAGTCATCCGACTGCACTTTGTGCGGGATGAGCTGCTGGCCGCATGAGGCTGCCGCGAGACCTGACGGGCGCGCAGCTCGTCCGCGCGCTTGGCAAGCTCGGTTATCAGGCCAACCGGCAGACGGGAAGCCATGTGCGGCTGACCTGCGACGAGCCTGTCAAGCATCATGTCACCGTGCCGTTGCACGACCCGTTGCGCATCGGGACCTTGGCTGCGATCCTGGCTGAGGTGGCGCAAGCACAGGGAATGACTCGGGAAGAACTGCTCGGGATCTTGTTTGGCTGAATTTGCTTGCGAGTTCCGGTCGTACATGCGGTCCTGCCGGAGATCCTGTTTTTGCGAAAGGGATCCGGCCAGAGCGCATATCCCAATCGTCTGGACTCAATATCGCGGTTTGCCGCAACACCGCGCAGTTCCGGCCAGGCCAGCTGCCTAACAGCGGCGACAACGCGCACCACTGGCTGCGCTTTGTGATAGTGCAATGATTGCACTAAAATTCGTCATGCCAACGCTTGCCCGTCTCTCAGCCCTTGAGGAGATTGCAACGCTCGCCATACCGCACCAGATGAAAAGGACTCAACCCATGAGCAACAAGCATTTCACACTGGTCGGACTCAAGGTGGTAGCGCCGAGCGGCCTGCAGCTTTCCTACGCGGACGGCGAGGTGCTTCATGTGGAGCTTGCCCCCATCGTGCGCAAGCATCGCAGCCTATCGCCGCTGAAGGAGGCCAAGGTGTTTGCCAAGGCCAAAATCGGAGAATGGGGCGCCAGCGTGATCTGGAACAACAATGATGCGCTGGAACTGGCGGCCGACAACCTGCGCGCACGGGCCATTGAGCAGGCCGGTGGCTACTCGCACGAGATCATCTGGAACTGGATGGCGCGGCACGAACTGACGCTCGACGCTGCGGCTGAGGCGCTGGGCCTCTCGCGCCGCATGCTGGCCTACTACCGCAGCGGCGAGAAGCCGCTGCCGCGCACCGTGGCGCTAGCCTGCTTGGGCTGGGAGGCGGAGCAACGCTTGGCGGCATGAACGTTTCGTGCAGGAAACCAAGAAGTCGCACCAGGAACACATGGGGCCGCCGATGCAAGTCTCAGTTACGTGCTTTTCCCTTGCGGCGCTGGGTGACCGTCTGGCCTGCGACGCCCCAGTTGTCGGTGTCCACCTCGTCGATGACGACGAAGGTCGTGGCGGGGTCCTTGTCCAGGACGTCCACCACCAGATCGGTCGCGCCCTGGATCAGGCGTGCCTTTTGTTCGGCGGTCACGCCTTCGCGCGTGACCTGGATCAGGATGTAGGGCATGGTGTTCCTTGCTTTCGTTGCGTAGTTTGGAAGGCAGGATGAATACTATTGATGCGCGCCACAGAGATAAATATGCAATCATTCACTTCATAAATTACACGAAGGAATGTGGATGGCGCGCTTGTTCGACGACGTCATGCTGGGCAGCATCGAGCTCTTCTGCCTGGCCGCCGAGTTGGAAAGTTTTACCGCAGCCGCCACCGCGAGTGGCCTGACGCCGGCGGCCGTCAGCCGTTCCATTTCGCGGCTGGAGGCGCGGCTGGGTGTGCCCTTGTTTGTGCGCAGCACGCGCAAGATCCGGTTGACCGAGAGTGGCCGCGCCTACCTGCTGCAATGCCGCCAGGCGCTGAATCAGCTGGTCGAGGCGGAGCGCGAAGTCACCGGGCAGCAG
Source organism: Burkholderiaceae bacterium (assembly GCA_035476635.1). GTDB lineage: Bacteria > Pseudomonadota > Gammaproteobacteria > Burkholderiales > Burkholderiaceae_C > DATILI01. The sequence goes on from DATILI010000240.1 coordinate 4,040, forward strand.
CAGGTGCCGGCCGGCACGGTGCGCATCAGCATGGCAACGCCGTTTGCGCACTACCGCGTGCTGCCGCTGGTCGCGGCCTTTCGCGCGCAGTACCCGGCGGTGCGGGTCGAAGCGCACCTGGGCAACCGCAACATCGACTTCGCGGCCGAGGGCTACGACCTCGCGATACGTGGCCGCGTGCCGCCCGATTCCGGCCTGGTGGCGCGCAAACTCGAAGATGCCGAACTGGTCGTGGTGGCGGCTCCCGCGTATCTGGCGCGCATGGGGCCGCCGCAAACGCCGGAGGCGCTGGATGCACACGATTGCATCCAATTCATCTTGCCCCGTAGTGGCCAACCGATTCCCTGGATGTTCCAGCGCGATGGCGTCGACTTCGAGGTGGCGACGCAGGGCGGCACCTGCTGCTTGGAAGACCCGCAAGGTGGCGTCACGCTGGCACGCCACGGCGCGGGCCTGGTGCAGACTTACCGTTTTCTGGCGCAGGAGGCTTTGGCGCAGGGCCAGCTGGTGGAGGTTTTGCAGGCCTGGGGCGGCCGATCACGGCCGTTCTCCTTGCTGTACCCGCAGAACCGGCACATCCCATTGCGGGTGCGCGTGTTCATCGACTATTTGGTGCAGAAGCTGCGACCTGCGGACGCGGCTCTCTGAAGTGCTTCAAGCCAAGGCCGTAGCCGTGTCGGCGCGGGCATCTTCCTCGATCTCATTCGCCAGGAAGCCACCCGACTGCCGCTTCCACAGCCTGGCGTAGTGCCCGTTCAATTGAAGCAACTGCTGGTGCGTGCCTTGCTCCACGATGCGGCCGGCGTCCATCACGACCAGGCGGTGCATGCGGGCGATGGTGGAGAGGCGGTGGGCGATGGCGATGACGGTCTTGCCTTGCATCAGCGTTTCGAGTTGCTCCTGGATTGCGGCCTCGACTTCGCTGTCCAGCGCCGAGGTGGCTTCGTCAAGAATCAGGATCGGCGCGTTCTTGAGCACCACGCGCGCCAGGGCGATGCGCTGGCGCTGCCCGCCTGAGAGCTTCACGCCGCGCTCGCCCGCATGGGCTTCGTAGCCGCGCCGTTCTTTCCAGTCGCGCAGCTCGCTGATGAACTCATGCGCGTGCGACTGGGCTGCGGCGGCCTGCACTTCCTCGTCGGTGGCGCTGGGCCGGCCATAGCGGATGTTGGCTGCGATGGAGCGGTGCAGCAGCGAGGTGTCTTGCGTGACCATGCCGATGGCGGCGCGCAGGCTTTCCTGCGTCACCTCGCGCAGGTCCTGGCCATCGATGCGGATGTGCCCGCTCTCAACGTCGTGAAAGCGCAGCAGCAAATTCACCAACGTCGACTTGCCCGCGCCCGAGCGGCCGACCAGGCCCACACGCTCGCCGGGGCGGATGTGCAGGTTCAGGTGGTCCAGCACCGGCTTGCCGCCGCTGGCCTGCAGCCCGTAGCTGAAGCCCACGTTGTCGAAGCGGATGTCGCCGTGCGGCACTTCCAGCGTTTTGGCTTGCGGCGCATCGACGAGGCTGTGCGGCACGGCAATGGATTCGATGCCT
>DATILI010000241.1:0-2277 GCA_035476635.1 Burkholderiaceae bacterium
TCGCGCCGCGCGATCCACAGCGTGGAGGCGCAGATCACCACACCGCCGATGAGCGTGCTGCGGCTCGGCGTGTCGGAGAACATCAGCCAGCCCAGCAGCGACGCCCAGATCAGGTCGAGAAACTTTGCTGATTGCGTGGCCGAGATGTCGGCGACGCTGAACGAGCGCGTCAGGCAATAGTGGCCGGCGCTGCCGAGCACGCCGCAACCGGCGAAGGCAAGCCACTGCGCGAGGCTGGGCATCTTCCAGTTCAACAGGGCCAGCGGCAGGCTGAACAGGGCGACGCTGATCGACTGCCAGACGACGATCACCGCCGGGCGTTCGTAGCGGGTCAGCCCCTTGGTGATCAGGAATGATGCGGCGAACACGGGGGCGGACGCCAGCATCACCAGGGTAAAGAGCCCGCCACTGGCGGTGAGCTTGGGCGCCACCACGATCAGCACACCGGCAAAGCCGATCAGCGCGGCGAACCAGCGCTCCCAGCGCATCGGCTCGCGGAACACCCACGCCGCGCCGATCATGATGAAAATCGGCGTGGTGAATCCGATCGCCGTGGTGTCGGCCAGCGTGATGTGCGGCACGGCCAGAAACCACAGGCACAAGCCACAGGTGTGGACAGCCCCGCGCGTGAATTGCCCACCGATGTTCTTGGGGCGATAGGCCGCGAAGCCACCGCGCAACACCAGCGGTGCCAGCACCACGATGCCCATCAGGTAGCGCAGGAACTGCGTCTGGAACGGGTCCAACGCAAGCGACAGGCCGCGCATCAGCGCATTGAGAAAACAGAACATCACGCCCGCCACGATGGACCACAGCAGGCCGCGCACCGTGGGCGGAAGCCGCGCGACGCGGCGCGAAGCCACGGCCGCGCGCCTGGCCCAGAGGTTGCGGTTCGTTCTGCGCTGCCCCTTGGCCATCGCCTTCGCTTCAGCCACGCAAATTCACCATGAGATCAATCGATCTTGGCACCGCTTCGCTTGATGATCGGCGTCATCACCCGCAGCTCCTGGCGCATGAAGGCCTGCAACTGGTCCACCGTGCCGCCGACCGGCTCCATGTATTGCGCGTGCAGCTTCTCGCGCACCTCCGGCATCGCCAGCACGGCATTGACTTCCTGGTTCATGCGCTGCACGACATCGTTCGGCGTGCTGACCGGCGCCATCAGTGCCATCCACGCCATGTTCTCGATCTCGGGCAGGCCGGCCTCCTTCATGGTCGGGATGTCCGGCGTGAGCTGGCTGCGCTTGGCCGTGGAGACCGCCAGCGGCCGCAGCTTGCCAGCCTTGACATGCGGGATCACGGCTACCGCGGGCACGCAGGCAAACTGCACGTCGCCCTGCAAGATCGCCAGGACGGCCAGCGGCGAAGAGGCATAGGGAATGTGCACGGCGAAGGTGTCGGTCTTCACCTTCAGCAGCTCGATGCCCAGGTGCGAGAGACTGCCCACGCCGGTGGACGAAAAATTGAAGCGCCCCGGGTTGGCCTTCATCGCCTTGACCAGGTCGGCCAGGCTGTTGATGCCCGAATCGGACCGCACCGTGCAGACATTGGCCTGCGCACCGGCCAGCACCACCGGCCGCAGCTCGGTGAACGGGTCGTACGACAGCTTGGAATACAGCACGGTGTTGTAGACCAGCGGGCCGTTGGTGCTGATCAGGAAGGTATAGCCGTCGCCCGGCGACTTGGCGACCTGGCCCGTGCCGTTGTTGCCGCCGCCGCCCGGGCGGTTTTCCACCACCACCGGCTGGCCCAGCCGGGTGGACAGTTTCTCGCCGACGATGCGCGCCAGCACGTCGGGCGAGGAACCCGAGCCATAGGGAATCACGATGCGGATCGGCTTGTTGGGCCAGGCCTGGGCTTGTGCGAGATTGCCCAGAGCGGCGAGGCCCAGGGCAAGCGTGAATTTGAGCAGGGATGCGACCCTGCCCGTGGTGTTTGCGTTCATGGCTGGACCAGTTCGGTTTCTTCAAAAAAGCGCCCTTCGCCGGCAATGAAGCCGGCCACCAGGGCACGGTAGGCGGACTCCACGACATCGGGCAGGCCGGGGAAGGCGTCCGCGTGCTGGCCCGCCAGCGCGCGCACGCGCTCGAACACCTGGGCCTGGCGCGCCGGCGCCGACACCTGGAACGCATCGCGCTTGAAACGCGTTGCATCGCGCACGCACAAGGCGCGCTGGGCCAGCAGCGCAACGATCTGTTCGTCCAGCGCATCGATGCGCGTGCGCAGCGCGCCGAGCGTGGCGGCCTGCGGCACATAGTCGGGGTCAAGGAAGCGGCG
>DATILI010000242.1:0-10624 GCA_035476635.1 Burkholderiaceae bacterium
CGAGGGCTACGTCAATGAAATGCCGGGCGTCGCCGAGAGCGCCCTGGTCGGCGTGCCGCACCCGGATTTCGGCGAGGTCGGCGTGGCGGTGGTTACGGCCAAGCCCGGCGCGGCGCTCGAGGCAGAGCGCATCATTGCGGAGCTCAAGTCGAAGCTGGCCAATTTCAAGATCCCCAAGCGCTGCTTCGTCGTCGGCGAATTGCCGCGCAACACCATGGGCAAGGTGCAGAAGAACCTGTTGCGCGAGCAGTACAAGAGCCTGTTTGCCTGAACCACGGGAGGGACCACGGGGAGGGAGTGACGCGGAGGCGCCAGCGGCCTATCATGGGGCTGCATGAATGCTCCCGTGCCGCTCAACGAAGAAGCGCGCCTTGCTGCGCTGCGGCAATACCATGTTCTGGACAGCCTGCCGGAGCAGACCTACGACGACATCACGCATCTCGCGGCGATGATCTGCGATACGCCCGTCGCCATGATCTCCCTGGTCGACCGGGACCGCCAATGGTTCAAGTCGCGCATCGGGGTGGACATGACCGAAACGCCGCGTGCGCACGCCTTCTGCGCCCATGCCATCCTGCGGCCGGACGAGGTCATGGTGGTGGGCGATGCCAGGCACGATGCGCGGTTCAGCGGCAACCCGCTGGTGACCGGCGAGCCCCAGGTCCGCTTTTATGCCGGAGCGCCCCTGCTTGCGCCGACGGGCGAGGCTTTGGGCACCATGTGCGTCATCGACCGGACGCCCCGCGAAATCACGCCGGACCAGATGCAGGCGCTGCAGGCGCTGGCGCGCCAGGTGGTCTCGCAGCTCGAGCTGCGCCGCGCGCTTGCCGAGCTTGAGCACCGGTCGGCCGAGCAGCAGCGCTACCAGGAGCAGCTGGAGGAACTCAGCGCCACCGACGGCCTCACCGGGCTGAAGAATCGCCAGGCGTTCGACCAGTTGCTGCAAGCCGAGCTCGCGCTGGCCAGCCGGCGCCACAGCGCCGTGTCGTTGTTCATGATCGATGTGGACGAATTCAAGAGCTACAACGACGAATTCGGCCATCCCGGCGGCGACGCCGCGTTGCGCCAGGTGGCCCGGCTGCTGCAAGCCCAGGCGCGCAAGGGCGAGCATGTGGCGCGCTATGGCGGCGAGGAGTTTTCGTTGATCCTGCCCGACACCCTGGCGCCGAAGGCCTTGCTGGTGGCCGAGCGCCTGCGCCACGCGATCGAGGCGCACGCCTGGGCCCTGCGCCAGATCACCGTCAGCATCGGTGTGGCCACGGCCTTGCCTCCGGTCGATGGCGCGACCCTGGTCGAACGCGCCGACCAGGCGCTGTACCGCGCCAAGCAGGCCGGACGCAACCGCGCAATCGCGGCATAGGACTTTCCGGCTTGCTGCAGGGGCTGTGGTCAGGCTGCCACGACCCTGGGAATCCCGTTGGCGGGCGCTCATTTTTTTCACAGTTTGAAGTGATAATCCGAGCTACATCGTTGTCGAGCGCATAGACACCCATCCATGGAAGAAAGCCTGCCCCAGTTCATTGACATCAACCTGTTGCGTAAGGGTATGTTTGTGCAACTGGATCTTGGATGGATGGACCACCCGTTCCCCAAAGGCAGCTTCAAGATCTCCTCCAACGACCAGATCCAGACCATTCGCAGCCTGGGCCTGGCGCAGGTGCGCTACTTCCCTGGCAAGAGCGACCCCATCCCCGCAGAAGGCGACGGTGCATCGGCAACTGCTGCGGACGGCACCGCCGAACCGGGCGGGCCCGAGGCCGCGCAGCCGGTCCCGCAGGCGCTTTCTCCCGAGGCGGTGCAGCGCAAGTTGCGGGCCGAGCAGCTGGGTGCGCAACAGCGCAGCCTGATGGCCTGCGAGCGCCGATTTGGCGAGGCCACGCGCCAGTACCGCAAGGTGGTGGAACACGCCATTGCCAGCCCCGAGAAGGCGCGCGAGCACAGCATGACGCTGATCAACGGCTGCGTCAGCGAATTGATCGCCGATGGCGAATCCGCCATCCGCCTGCTGTCCGAAGGCATGGGCGACCGCAACGCCATGCATCCGGTCAACGTCATGGTGGTGTCGCTATTGCTGGGCAAGGCGCTCGGCCTTTCCGCGCAAGAGTTGACCGACCTGGGGCAGGCGGCCTTGCTGCATGACCTGGGCAAGCTGCAACTGCCTGACCGGGTGCGGCTGGTGGACGAGCATTTCACCGCCGCCGAGTACAAGTTGTACCAGGATCACGTGACGCAGGGCATCACCATCGGCAAGCGCATGGGCTTGTCGCCCAGCGTGCTGGTGGCGATGGCGCAGCACCACGAATTGGTCGACGGCAGCGGCTTTCCGCTGCATTTGAAGGAAGAACGGCTGGGCACCGCCGGCAAGATCCTGGCGCTGATCAACCGCTACGACAACCTCTGCAATCCGCCCAAGGCCACCTTGGCCCTGACGCCGCACGAAGCGCTGTCGGTGATTTTTGCGCAGATGAAGTCGCGCTTCGATGCGGTCGTCCTCGGGGCCTTCATCCGCATGATGGGGGTCTACCCGCCAGGCTCGGTCGTGCAATTGGTCAATGACCGCTTCGCCATCGTCGTGTCCGTGAACTCCGCACGCCCCTTGCGGCCGCGCGTGATCGTGCACGACCCCAGCGTTCCCAAGAACGAGGCGCTGATCCTGGATCTCGAACATCATCCGCAGCTGGGCATTCGGCGCAGCTTGAAGCCCACGCAATTGCCCAAGGCGGCGTTGGACTACCTATCCCCGCGCCAGCGGGTCTGTTACTTCTTTGAGCGAGCGATCGATCCCGAAATGGCGGGAGCGCCTACGTGACGTTGTCGATTCTCGGGCCGCTGATTGAGGGATTACTCGAAGCGGTCTGGATTGTTGACCCCGTCAGCCTCCGAATCCTCTCCGTCAATTCCGCCGCCGCCCAGATGCTCGGCATGGGTGCGCCGGCCCTGGTCGGCAAGCCGGTGATCGAGCTCACCGCCACGCCGGAAGACATGTTCTTCTGGGAAGACGTGGCGGCCGGCGTGGCCGACAGCATCCGTTCCGAAACCCTGATGTTGCACGCCGATGGCCGCACGGTGCCGGTGGAGCGCCGCGTCAGCCGCGCCTGGACCGAGGCCGGCAAGGCCGTCTATGCCGTGGGCTTGCGCGACCGCAGCGAGCAGCAGCGCGTGGAAGACGAGCTCGAAAAACTCGTGGCTGAACTGCGCGCCACGCTCGAGTCGATGGCCGACGGCATTCTCGTGACCGACCTGGCCGGTGCGATCCGTGGCTACAACAACCACTTCAGCCGGATCTGGAACCTCCCCGAAGACTTGCTGGTGCGCCGCGACGACCAAGCCCTGCAGGCCCGGCTGGCCGACAGCGTGCTCGACCCGGTGCAGTACCGCGCGCGCCTGGCCGAGTTCGCCGGTGCGCCGCTGGTCGAGGCCACCGACGTGCTGGTGCTGCGCAGCGGCCAACTGGTGGAGCGCGTGACCTTGCCGCAATGCAGCCGCGGCCAGCCGATCGGGCGCGTCTACTCATTTCGCGACATCACCCAGCGCGTGGCCGCCGAATCCAGCCTGCGGCTGGCGGCCAAGGTATTCGAGTCCAGCCTGGACGCCATCTTCATCGCCGGCCCGGACCACCGGGTGGTCGACGTCAACCCGGGCTGCGAGCGCGAGACCGGCCTGGACCGCGCGGCATTGCTGCAACGCCCGGCGCAGGAGCTGTTTCACGACCCCAACGACGAGCGCCTGTTCAGCCACATCGAGCAACGCTGGGCGACGGAAGGCTTCTGGGAAGGCGAGGTATGGCTGCGGCGCGACGATGGCACTTCGCGCGCCGTGCAACTGTCCTGGGTGGTGGTGCGCGATGATGCCGGCGCGATGCTGCAAAGCATCGGCTTCTTCAAGGACCTGACCGAAAAGCTGGCGGCTATTCAGCGCATCGAACAACTGGCCTACAGCGACGCCCTGACCGGCTTGCCGAACCGGCTGCAGCTATCGCAGAAAGTGGACTTCGCGCTGCGCCTGGTCGACCGCGACGGCGGCCAGTTCGCCGTGCTCTTCATCGACGTGGACCGCTTCAAGAACATCAACGATTCGTTGGGCCACAAGTTCGGCGACCGCGTGCTGATCAAGGTGGCCGAGCGCATCAACGGCGCGTTGCGCCAGGTCGACACGCTGTGCCGGCTCGGTGGCGACGAGTTCGTGGTCTACCTGCACCACGCCGACCCGCTGGGCGCGGAGATGGTGGCGCGCCGCATCCTGCAAGACGTCGCCCAGCCGTTCAAGCTGGACGACCTGAACCTGTCGATCAGTTGCAGCATCGGCGTGGCGATGTACCCGACCGACGGGCAAACGCTCGACGAATTGATCAAGCAGGCCGACACCGCGATGTACCGCGTCAAGGAAAGCGGGCGCGCCAACTTCCGCTTCTACCAGCCTCAGATGAACGCGGACCTGCTGTCGCGCATGAAGATGGACTACTCCATGCGCCAGGCCATGGAGCGGCGCCAGTTCACGCTGCACTACCAGCCACAGATCTGCCTGCGCACCGGCCGCATGACCGGCGCCGAGGCGCTGATCCGCTGGACCGATCCCGAGCTCGGGCCGGTATCGCCGGGTGTATTTATCCCGCTGGCCGAGGAGTCGGGCTTCATCGTGACCATCGGCGCCTGGGTGCTTGAAGAGGCGGTGCGGCAGGCCGCGCTATGGCAGCAGGGCGGAACGCCGATCATGGTGTCGGTCAATGTTTCGGCGCTGCAATTTCGCCAACCCGATTTCGTCGACCGCGTGGCCGATGCGATCCGCATGTACGCCTTGAGCCCGGCCCTGCTCGAGCTTGAGCTGACCGAATCCATCCTCGTGCAGGACGCCGACGAAGCGCTGGGCCGGCTCAACGCCCTGTCCGCATTGGGGGTGAGCCTGGCGATCGACGATTTCGGTACGGGCTACTCGAACCTGGCCTACCTGAAGAAGTTTCCCCTACACAAGCTCAAGATCGACCGCTCTTTCCTCCAGGGCTTGCCCGACGATGAAAGCGACCTGGCCATCATCACCGCGGTCACCAGCCTGGGCCATGCCCTGCGGCTGCAGGTGGTGGCCGAAGGCGTCGAAACCGAAGCCCAGCGCGAAATACTGACCAAGCTGCAATGCGACCAGTACCAGGGATTCCTGTGCTCGCCGGGCCTGCCGGCTGCGGAGTTCGCGCGCCTGTTGCAGGCGCCCGAACCCCAGCAGTTCCAGCGCAGCCTGGTGGCCTTGGAGGCTTGAAGCGCCTGCTCAGCGGCTGGACGGAAAGCTGAACATCGCACCCTCGCGCACACCGGCGGATGGCCAACGCTGGGTGATCGTCTTGCGCTTGGTATAGAAGCGCACGGCATCCGGGCCGTAGGCGTGCAAGTCGCCGAACAAGGAGCGCTTCCAGCCGCCGAAGGAGTGGTAGGCCACCGGCACTGGCAGCGGCACGTTGACGCCGACCATGCCGACCTGGATCACATCGCTGAAGTAGCGCGCTGCCTCACCATCGCGCGTGAAGATGCAGGTGCCGTTGCCGTATTCGTGCGCATCGATCAGCGCAATGGCTTCCTCAAGCGACTGCACGCGCACCACGCCCAGCACCGGCCCGAAGATTTCGTGCTGGTAGATCTGCATGCCGGGCCGCACGTGGTCGAACAGGCAAGGGCCGAGGTAGTAGCCGCCTTCATGGCCGGCGACCTTCACGCCGCGCCCGTCCACCACCAGGCTGGCACCTTCGGCCACACCGGCGTCGACAAAACCCTTCACCTTCTCGAAATGCGGCTGCGTCACGAGCGGGCCCATGTCGTTGCTGTTGTCGGTGCCGGGGCCGACCTTCATCTTGGCGATCTCGGCCTTGAGCCCGGCCACCGTCGCGTCGGCCGCGGCATCGCCCACGGCCAGCACCAAAGGGATGGCCATGCAGCGCTCGCCGCAGGAGCCATAGGCCGCGCCCATCAGCGCGCTCACCGCGTTGGGGATGTCAGCGTCCGGCATGACGACAGCGAAGTTCTTCGCGCCGCCGAGCGCCTGCACGCGCTTGCCACTGGCGCAGCCGGTGGTGTAGATGTATTCGGCGATCGGGGTCGAGCCGACGAAGCTGACGGCCTTGATGCGCGGGTCGGTCAAAAGCACGTCGACCGCTTCCTTGTCGCCGTTGACGACATTGAGCACGCCGGGCGGCAAGCCCGCTTCAAGCGCCAGCTCGGCGATGCGCAAGGTGGAGGAGGGCGTGCGCTCCGATGGCTTGAGCACGAAGGTGTTGCCGCAGGCCACGGCCATCGGCCACATCCACAGCGGCACCATCACGGGGAAGTTGAATGGCGTGATGCCGGCCGCGACGCCCAAAGGCTGGAACTCGCTCCAGGAGTCGATCGACGGCCCGACGTTCTTGCTGTGCTCGCCCTTGAGCAGCTCGGGCACGTAGCTCGCGTACTCAACGTTCTCGATGCCGCGCTGCAGTTCGCCATGCGCGTCGGCCAGCACCTTGCCGTGCTCGGCCGTGATCAGCGCGGCGATCTCGTCGGCATGGGCTTCCAGCAGCGTCTTGAGCCGGCTCATTACGCGGGCCCGCTTCAGGGGCGGCGTGTTGCGCCAGGCCGGGAAGGCCGCCTGTGCCGAGGCAATGGCCGCGTCCAGCGTGGCCTGGTCGGCCAGCGCCACGCTCTTGGCCGAGAGGCCGGTGGCCGGGTCGAACACCGGCTGCGTGCGGGTGCCGCCGCCGACGCGCTGGCCGTTGATGAAGTGGCCGACGGTGGCGGTGACGTTCTTGTCGTGATGCATTGCGTGCTTTGCTTTCGGATCTATGAAACTGGTGATCAGGCGACTTCGGCCAGGGAATCGCCCAGCGCATTGACCAGGCGATCGATCTCGGCCTTCTCGGTGATGAAGGGCGGTGCGAGCTGGATCGTGTCGCCGCCATAGCGCACGTAGAAGCCTTTCTTCCAGCAGGCCATCGCGACTTCATAGGGGCGGCGCGCCGGTTCGCCCGGCACCGGCGCGAGCGTGATGCCGGCGGCCAGGCCGTAGTTGCGGATGTCCGCCACATGCTTGACGCCCTTCAGGCTGTGCACGGCATTCTCGAAGTGCGGCGCCAATGCGCGCACGCGGCCGATCATGTCTTCCTTTTGCAGCACGTCCAGCGCCGCAATGCCGGCCGCGCAGGCCACCGGATGGGCCGAATAGGTGTAGCCGTGCGGAAACTCGAGCATGTACTCGGGGCCACCCGCTGCCATGAAGGTGTCATAGATGTCTTTCTTCACGACGACGGCGCCCAGCGGCTGCGCGCCGTTGGTCACCTGCTTGGCGATGTTCATGATGTCGGGCACCACGCCAAACGCATCCGCGCCGGTCAGCGCGCCGGAGCGGCCGAAGCCGGTAATGACTTCGTCAAAGATCAGGAGAATATTGTTCGCCGTGCAGATTTCGCGCAGGCGCTGCAGGTAGCCCTGCGGCGGGATGATGACACCGGCCGAGCCCGCGAACGGCTCGACGATCACCGCGGCGATGTTCGAGGCATCGTGCAGCGCGATCATGTCCAGCAGACGGTCGGCCAACTCGGCGCCGTTTTGCGGCATGCCGCGGCTGAAGGCATTGCTGGCGAGTTGCGTGTGCGGCATATGGTCGGCTTCGACGGCCTGGCCGAAGAGCTTGCGGTTGACGCCGATGCCGCCGACCGAGATGCCGCCGAAGTTCACGCCGTGGTAGCCCTTTTCGCGGCCGATCAGGCGTGTCTTGCTCGCCATGCCCTTGGTGCGCCAGTAGGCGCGTGCCATCTTGAGCGAGGTGTCGGCGGCCTCCGAGCCGGAGCCGGTGAAAAACACGTAGTCCAGGCCCGCGGGGGTCATGTCCTTGATCTTATTGGCCAGTTCGAACGAAAGCGGGTGGCCGTGCTGGAACGCCGGTGCGTAGTCCAGCTTGGCGACCTGGCGGCTCACGGCCTGCGTGATTTCCGGTCGGCCGTGCCCCAGGCCCGAACACCAAAGCCCGGACAGGCCGTCGAAGATCTTGCGGCCGTGCTGGTCGGTGTAGTAGCAGCCCTTGGCTTCCACCACCAGCCGCGGGTCGGCCTTGAAACTGCGGTTGGCCGTGTAGGGCATCCAGTGCGCCTCGAGCCAGGCGGCGTCGGTGCGCCCTGTGTACTCTTGTCCTTCTTGTGATGCTGCGGTCTGGGTGGTCATGGGCTGCTCCTTGCGGCAAATAGTCGGTACTGCGCATTCTTCTCCCAGCGTCTTACTTCTAAAATGCCGCAATATCGATGTTTACTTGACAATTTATGCAAGTTAAAAAGCGCGCCATCCTGGGGCAGTTGAGCGACATGGACCTGCGCCTGCTGCAGGTCTTCAAGAGCGTAGCCGATTGCGGCGGCATGGCGGCGGCCGAGCTGGAGCTCAACATCGGCACGTCCACCGTGAGCCGCCATGTCAAAGACCTGGAAACGCGGTTGGGCCTGGTGCTGTGCCGCCGGGGCCGGGCGGGCTTTGCGCTGACCACCGAAGGCCAGCGCGTCTACGACGAAACGCTGCGCCTTTTGGCCAGTGTCGACTCTTTTCGCAGCGGCATCGACGACATCCATAGCCGCATGGGCGGGCAGCTGGAAGTCGCCATCTTCGACAAGACCGCCACCAATCCCGCGGCGCACATCAGCGAGGCGATCGCGCTGTTTTCAAGGCAGGCGCCCGAAGTCGGCCTGCAGATGCATGTGGCATCGCTCAACGCCATCGAGCGCGGCATCATCGACGGCAGTTTTCACGTCGGCATCATTCCGGCGCACCGCAATTCGCGCAGCCTGGCGTATGCCGACCTGTATGAGGAAAAAATGCTCCTGTATTGCGGCAAGGCGCATCGCCTGTTCGGTGCCGACCACAGCAAGCTGGGCTGGGAGCGCCTGCGCCAGCATCACTTCGCGGGGCTGGGCTACCACTCGCCGAATATGGAACTGAGCCACCGCGCACGGCTTTCGCGCAAGGCCACGGGCTTCGACCAGGAGGCGATCGCACTGCTGATTCTCTCGGGCGAATACCTCGGCTTCTTGCCGGACCACTATGCCGAGAGTTTTGTGCAGCGCGGGCAGATGCAGGCGGTGGCGCCCCAGCGATTCAACTACACCTGCCGCTTCGTGAGCCTGCTGCGCAAGTCGCCGCAACCCTCGCGCGCGACGCTGGCGTTCCAGCAGTGCCTGATGGCCGCGCACGGTGTGGCTGTCACGTAACGCTGCTCTTGGCCGAGTTCATCAGCGGCGCGCCTGAATCATCTTCCATCCGTTTCCCGACGGATCACGAAAGCCGGCGTCCACGGTGCCGTAGCGGTCCGTTGGCTCCTGCGTGAATTCCACGCCCCGGGCGCGCATCTGCTCGAAGGCGGCGCGACAGTCCTGCACCGCCAATACGAGCGGCGGCATCGCGCCCTTTGCCACCATCGCGCGCAGCGTCTGCGCTGTCGCGGCGTCGAGCATCGGCGGCCCCGGCACGAACAGGCCGAGTTGGAACAACGGCTGATCCGGGTGTTGCACCGTCAGCCAGCGATAGTCACCATTGCGCACGTCCGTGTGGACCCGGAACCCGAGCTTCTCAACGTAGAACGCGAGCGCTTCATCCTGATCTTCTACATACAGACCGACTACCTCAATACCTTGGTTCATGGGGACTCCTTTTGTTGAGGCCCGTTTGTACCAGTCGCCACACGGCGTCGCTTCTCCAAAACTGCGATCTTGAGGTCGGGCCGAAGTGCGGCACTGACAACGCAGGCTGGCACGGGACCCAGCGCATGCGCCGCGGGCCGGTGACGCGCACGGATCGCGCTCGGGGTTTCGCCAGCGACGTCGCGGAAGATGCGCCCAAAGGTGCCCAGGCTCGCCCAGCCGGTATGGAATGCGATCTCTGTGATGGGCCAGTCGGTGTCGCGCAGCAGCGCTGTCGCCCGCTCGATGCGCCGCGTGAGCAGGTACCTGTGCGGCGGTACGCCGAAGGCCTGCTTGAACGATCGCGCAAAGTGCGCCTCGGAGACACCGCTCACACGCGCAAGCCGCTCGACGGTCCAGTCCTCGTGGGACGCAGCGTCCATCCTGTCCTTCGCGCGGAGCAGGCGGCGCAAAAGCCTGGGATCCTGGCTTGCAGCATCTTCGGTGGGCGCGTGCCTGGCATTCGAATATGTGACTTTCTTCATCGGGAGATATTTGACCCGAAGTTCACCAGGCTTCGCCCCTGAGCATTCCTCCAGACAGGTAGTACACGTGCGCCCCGATCTGCACGCTGCGTTCCTGCCCCACGTCGTACGCGCCATACGCCTGTTGGCGCAAGGCCTCGGTGGCAAAGAAGATGCCGGCGATGGTGGGCTTGTCCGCCAGGGTGCGCGTCGTGTGGTTGACCTCCAGCCGGACCAGGCCCTGTGAGCTTGGGTCGAACCAGCTGGTGCTGCCGGTGGCCGCTTCGTTGATGCGCACCGGCAGCGCCACGCGTGTCGTGCTGCCCTGCTTGAAGAGGTTGATGCCGTGCCGGCTGCTGTCCAGCGCGCTGGCGCTGCCGGCCTTGCCGTACAGGCGCGTAGCCAACTCCTTCGGGTTGGCCGGGTCGGCCACGTCCAGCAGGGCGACCTTCACGCCGCCAACCAGGCCGGTGCTGCTCGCGTCCTTGCC
>DATILI010000243.1:0-4678 GCA_035476635.1 Burkholderiaceae bacterium
GACCGCCTGAACAAGCGCATGGCGGCGCTCGGCCTGTGCTCGCGCCGCGAGGCCGATGCCTGGATCGGCATGGGCTGGGTCAAGGTCAACGGCCTGGTTGCGACGATGGGCCTGCAGGTCACGGCGTCCGACCGCATCGAGGTCGCGCCCGAAGCCCATGGCCAGCAGGCGACGCAGGTCACCATCCTGCTGAACAAGCCGATGGGCTTTGTCAGCGGCCAGGCCGAGGACGGCCACCAGCCCGCCGTGGTGCTGATCAACCCGCGCACCCATTGGCGCGAAGACCCGAGCCGTAACCGCTTCTCGCCGCCGCAACTGCGCGGCCTGGCGCCGGCCGGGCGGCTGGACATCGACTCCATCGGCCTGTTGGTGCTCACGCAGGACGGGCGCGTGGCGCGGCAACTGATCGGCGAAGACTCCGGCATGGAAAAGGAATACCTGGTGCGCGTAAGCTTTGGCGACATCACCACCGACGCGCAGGCGGCCTTTCCGACAGAGCAGCTCGCGCGCCTGCGCCACGGCCTGAGCCTGGACGGCCAGCCGCTCAAGCCCGCGCAGGTGGACTGGCAAAACCCCGAGCAGCTACGCTTTGTGCTGACCGAAGGCAAGAAGCGGCAGATTCGCCGCATGTGCGAGCAGGTCGGCTTGAAGGTCGTGGGCCTGAAGCGCATCCGCATCGGCAAGGTCGTGCTGGGCAACCTGCCGGTGGGGCAGTGGCGCTACCTGGGACCCGGGGAGCACTTCTAAAACCTTACGGGACAGACAATGGACGCTGCAGGGCTAATTCCCCGCTAATTCGCCAGCGCGAAGATGCGATATTTCCCTGGCGTTTTGGAGAATCCCATGAGCACCTGGCCTGAATACACCGCGTTTGGCATCGTCCTGATCACGGCATCGCTGGCCGCCTTGCGCCTGCTGCGCAGCGTGGCAGAAAAGCGCCGCGAGGTCCGCTGGGACCGCGGCCTGCCACCGGGCTAGGAGCAGCGATGCGTGTGCTGCTGGTGGAAGACGACGCCATGATCGGCCAAAGCCTGGCGCAGGCGCTGGGCAACAACGGCTGGTCGGTCGATTGGGTGCGTGACGGCATGCTGGCCCAGGGCGCGCTGGACGATGGCGGCTATGCCTGCGTGCTGCTGGACCTGGGCCTGCCCAAGCGCGACGGCACCGAAGTGCTGCGCCGCGCCCGCAGCCAGGGCAATGCCACCCCGGTTCTGGTCCTGACGGCACGCGACGGCCTGGAAGACCGCATCGGCGGGCTGGACCTGGGCGCCGACGACTACCTGGTCAAGCCCTTCGAATTTCGCGAGCTGCTCGCGCGCATGCGGGCCGTGGTCCGCCGCCGCGACGGCAGCGCGCATTCGCTGATCGGCACCCCCGCGATGCAACTGGACCTGACCACGCGCGAAGCGCTGGTCCAGGGCGAACGCGCCGCCTTGTCGGCGCGCGAGTTCGCGCTGCTGCACGCCTTGCTGGAGCGGCCCGGCGCGATTCTTTCGCGCGAACAGCTCGAAAGCCGCATCTACGGCTGGGGCGAGGAAGTGACGAGCAATGCGGTCGACGTGCTGATCCACGGCATGCGCCGCAAATTCGGCGCCGACATCATCCGCAACGTGCGTGGCCTGGGCTGGCGCATCGCGGCCGACGCAGGTGGTGAAGGCACATGATGCGCGTATTCCCCTCGGGCCGCCTTTGCTCGCTGCGCCGCGTCCTGCTGCTGTGGCTGGTGCCGGTGTTCGTTCTGGTGGCGGCCGTGTCCGCCGGTGCTGCGTACTGGTCTTACAACACCATGGTCAGCACCTTCATGGACAACCAGATGAGCCTGCTGGCCGATTCGATCGCGGCGCAAGAGCAAAACCTGCCGCCGCAACTACAGCCGCAAAACGCCGAGAGCGTGCACAAATGGGGAACCTACGTGGTGCAGGTCTTCGACAAGGACGGCCGCCTGCAGGCGACTTCCTGGCCCGACCTGGCTGCCGGCCTGCAGGAAGCGCCGGGCTTCCATGACCTGCGCAATGGCCGCGAGCGCTGGCGCATCTACACCACGCAGGCCGGCGACGCGCCGGGGCAGCACCGCGTGCAGGTGCTGCAAAGCGGCTGGTTCCGCAAGCACCTGGTGGTGGAGCGCGCCGGTGCGGCGATCGCGCCGGTGATCATTCTGCTGCCGCTCTTGATGCTGATCCTCTGGGGCGCGGCGGCCATGGTCTCGCGCGGCCTGCGCGAGATCGCGGACCAGGCGGCGCGGCAGGACGAGCACACTATTGCCGAGTTGCCGCTGGAGCGCGTGCCCGAGGAAATCGCGCCGCTGGTGCGCTCCTTCAACAGCCTGCTCACGCGCTTGCGCGACGCCTTCAACACGCAGCGACGCTTTGTGCAGGACGCGGCGCACGAACTGCGCACGCCGATTGCCGCCATCGGCCTGCAACTGGAAAACCTGCGCGGCGACATTGGCGGCGGCGCTTCGGCCCAGCGCTTTGCGCAATTGGAGTCGGGCGTGCAGCGGGCCCAGCGCCTGGTGGACCAACTGCTCAAGCTCTCGCGCCAGGAAGCCG
This sequence comes from Burkholderiaceae bacterium, assembly GCA_035476635.1. GTDB lineage: Bacteria > Pseudomonadota > Gammaproteobacteria > Burkholderiales > Burkholderiaceae_C > DATILI01. Next base: position 2,550 of record DATILI010000243.1, read on the forward strand.
CCACGGCCGAGCCCCAACCCGAGAGCGTGAACTTGCCTGCCCTGCTGCAGGCCAGCATCGGCACCCTGATCGCGCTGGCCGACCGGCGCGGCATCGACCTGGGCCTGCTGCCTTCCGAGCTGCCCGACGGCCAGGTGCAGCTGCGCTGCCACAGTGCTGACCTGCGCAGCGTGCTGGACAACCTGATCGAGAACGCGCTGCGCTACACGCCCGAAGGCGGTGTGGTCGATGTGCGTGTAGTGAAAGACGGTGAGCGTTTCGCCATCGAGGTGATGGACACCGGGCCGGGCATCCCCGAGGAGTTCCTGGGCCGCGTGTTCGACCGCTTCTTTCGCGTGCCGGGCAACGATGCGCGCGGCAGCGGCCTGGGGCTTTCCATTGCGCAGGCGTCTGCGCAGCGCTGCGGCCTGCGCGTGAGCTTGCGCAATCGCACGGATACGAATGGGCTTGTGGCGCGGGTTGGTTTTGCATCGTGAAGTGCGGGCTAATTCCCACATAACCCTTCGTCGCATCCGCTAATAGTCAGCTAATTTGCGACACCTACAGTGAGGTCACGGTTGATGCTTCAGCTTCCTTCAAGAGCAAGTAGAGACCGGTTCACCCTGACTAACTCACTCAAAGGAAACATCATGAAATCTTCTTCCCTGATCGCCATCGCTTCCCTCGCCCTGCTCGCTTCCGTTGGCGCACGCGCCGATGAAGCCGATGGTTCGCAGTACGCACTGAAATTCGAATCGACCCGCGCCCGCGCCGAAGTACTGGCTGAAGCCCGCATCGAAGCCGCCCGTGCGGACAAGAACATCTCCTCCAGCTCCGTGGTCGCACCGCGCGTGCAGTCCAAGGTGGAACGCGCCGCCGTCCGCGCCGAGGCCGTGCAGGCAGTGCGCAGCGGCTTGATCCCGCGCGGCGAAGCTGCCTGAGATCGAGACTCCCCAGCTTCAAGCACAAGCGTAGCTTGTGGAAAGCGGCTCACCGGCCTCCGGTGAGCCGCTTTTTTACTTTCCGTCCTCTTGAAGCCGCTGGGTGTGCCTCAAAATGCTGGGTTTCAGCATTCTTTCCACCAACACCAACGCGTATGAGCAAGCAAACCCTTTCCTTCCAGGCCGAAGTCGCGCAACTGTTGCATCTGGTCACGCACTCGCTGTACTCCAACAAGGAAATCTTCCTGCGCGAGCTGATTTCCAACGCTTCCGACGCCTGTGACAAGCTGCGCTTCGAAGCCCTGAACAACAACGCCCTGTATGAGGACGCGCCGAATCTGGAAGTGCGCGTGCGCTTCGACAAGGAGGCGAAGACCCTGACCATTGCCGACAACGGCATCGGCCTGTCCGAGCAAGAAGCCATCGACAACCTGGGCACCATCGCCAAGAGCGGCACGCGCGACTTCATGAGCAAGTTGAGCGGCGACCAGAAGGCCGATGCGCAATTGATCGGCCAGTTCGGCGTCGGCTTTTATTCGGGCTTCATCGTGGCCGACAAGATCTCGGTCGAATCACGCCGTGCCGGGTTGCCGGCCGAGCAAGGCGTGCGCTGGGTCAGCGGTGGCGCGGGTGACTTCGAGGTGGAAAGCCTCACGCGCCAGGAGCGCGGCACCAGCGTCACCCTGCACCTGCGCGACGACGCTTCGGACTACCTGGGCGCCTGGAAGCTCAAGAGCATCATCGCCAAGTACTCCGACCACATCTCGCTGCCGATCCTGATGCAGAAGGAAGAGTGGAAAGAAGGCGAAGACAATAAAGGCGGCGAAATGGTCACCACCGGCGAGTGGGAAACCGTCAACAAGGCCAGCGCGTTGTGGACGCGGCCCAAGAAGGACATCACGCCGGAGCAGTACACCGAGTTCTACAAGCAGATCAGCCACGACCACGAGGCGCCGCTGGCCCACACGCACAACCGCGTCGAGGGCAGCACTGAATACACGCAGTTGCTCTACATCCCGGCCAAGGCGCCGTTCGATATGTGGAACCGCGACAAGAAGGGCGGCTTGAAGCTGTATGTGAAGCGCGTCTTCATCATGGACGACGCCGAAGCCCTGCTGCCGCTGTACCTGCGCTTCGTCAAGGGCGTGGTCGACTCGGCCGACCTGCCGCTGAACGTGAGCCGCGAACTGCTGCAGGAAAGCCGCGACG
>DATILI010000244.1:0-9404 GCA_035476635.1 Burkholderiaceae bacterium
ACGCAGCGCAACATCAAGCGCGCAGCGCCGATGGGAGTTGCCCACCGATCAGGAAATGCGCACGCTGGTCATGCCGGGCATCGAAGCCGTCAAGGCCGGCCAATCCGATCGCGCTTCAGCCCTGCTGCAGGAAGCCGCGCATGCACTCATCAGTCGTGGCGCCGGCGTCCTTGTTCTCGGATGCACCGAAATCCCCGTCGCCTTGCGTGCAGCCCGCATGCCGGTGCCCGTCGTCGATGCCACCGCATCGCTGGCTCGGCGTGCCGTGGCATGGTCGTTGGGCACGGCGCGCACGGTTGCGCGTGCGCGTCATTCACAAAAATGACGGTCGCGGACCACGGCGGACTTGGGACGCCAGCAAGAACAGCGTAACGGGCAGCAATAGTGCGGCAGCCGCAACCTCGGCAAGGATGGAGAGGTTTGCGCCGAACGTATGGAACTGGATCGGAGCGACGGCGTAGTGGCCAAGGCCGTCGAATCCCAGCGCCGCGTAAATCGCGACCAACAGGAACCCGGCAGTAAAGCGCCTCTTGCGCAACAGGCAAAAGCCGACGACGCCGACAGCCGTGATTGCCGCCCAGGACGCATAGACCTTCGCAGGCGTGAGCCAGCCAGGAAGATTCGGGTATTCGCAGATGAACTCCGCGTTGTGGCTGAAGTGGCCAAGGCTGGCCAAGAAATACGCGATCGTCAGTGCCAGAAAGAGCTTCGGGAGATCGCCGCGAGAAATGAAGGTATCAGCAGACAAGCGATGCCCCCATGCTCGGATAGGCGAGCCTGCTCATGTTGGGTTCGGCGAGCCGGTAGCTGAGCCTTTCGACAACTCGCTCAGCACCAAGCCCCTCGTAGAAGGAGATTCCTCCAGCGTTCGATGCCTTGACCGGCCAGTCCATGCGGCAGCAACTGTTCTCAAGGGCATGCCGGGCCACCCACGACATGAGCGCCCTGCCAACCCCCTTGCTTCTCGCCGACGATCTCACATAGAGCTCTTTCAGCTGGCAATGCTTGCGCTTTTCCGCAGCAAACTCGACCAGTGAAAAAACCAGTGTGATGGCAGCCAGGCCAAGCACCTCGCCGTCGTCGTTTGCAGCCACCACCAGGCGATGGGGCGACTCGGCCGCCAAGAGGTTCTCAAGGAGGTGCTCTCCCACAAGCCCCCGCGGGACCACGGAACCTTCGTTGTAGAAGGCATGCAGCTCGCACAGCAGGTCTATCAGCGACTCATGCTGAGTTTCAGAGACGAGTTCAACGCGCATGTGGTGTCTTCAACCTTGATCTCCCGATCTAAAAACAGCAATAAGTCCCAGCGCAGTTACCGCGCCAACAACCCCAAAAATCAGATCCGCCATCGTTTCCGGAAGGGAGGTTTGAATCTGCGTCCGCAGGAGTTGATCGAACGCGAACTCGGCGATCTCCCAAAAGACGGCGGCGACGCACGCCAGGGCGAATGCAAAGAGGTAGGACGCAACGGGACGCAGCCGCCCGATGATCGGGGAGGCAATAAGGATTGCCTGCAACAGGAAGAACGCGATGGCGGCGCCGCCCAGGAAGTGGTGAACAGCGTCAAACGCCGTCCGGTATTGTGAGCGCACCATGAAGTAGTGCAACACCAGGACGCAAGCGGGCGCCCAGGCCGCTTGGCGCAGCAACTGCAGCAACATCGCGCGAATGGGCAGAGACCCTGGCATGCGAGACGTGGATCTTCGCTTCAGGCCACGCTGGCCACCTGGCCATCCACGAACACCTTCAGCTCGCCGGGCTGGTAAGCAGTCCACTCCTCATTGGTCGTCAGCGGCGCCGTCACGACCACCGCCACGCGATCCGTTGGCGTGGTGTTGCGCGCGAAGTCGATGGAGAGGTCTTCATCGGCCAGGTGCGCATGCGCGAACGGGTGCTTGCGCTCCACATAGAAGAGGTTGGTCGAGGCGTGCGACCACAGTGCCTGGCCGTTGGACAGCATGAAGTTGAAGGTGCCGTGGCGCGCGATGCGTGGCGCCAGTTCGCGCAGGGTGAGCGTGAGTTCGGCGATGCTGGGGACGCCGGCGTGCGACTTGGCCAGCTCCTGCATGATCCAGCAGAACGCGCGTTCGCTGTCGGTGGTGCCGACGGGTCTGAAGCTGGCGTGCAGGCGCGGATGAAAATCCTTCAGGTCGCCGTTGTGCGCGAATACCCAGTAGCGGCCCCAGAGTTCGCGCACGAAGGGGTGGCAGTTCTCCAGGGTCACCTCGCCCTGCGTGGCCTTGCGGATGTGGGCGATGACGTTGCGGCTCTTGATGGGGTAGCGCCGGATCAGCTCCGCCACCGGCGATTCGCAGGCCGGCTGGTGGTCGACGAAATGGCGCAGGCCCGTGCCTTCGAAGAAGGCGATGCCCCAGCCGTCGGCGTGGTGGTCGGTGTGGCCGCCGCGCTCGGCAAAGCCGGTGAAGCTGAACATTACGTCCGTGGGCGTATTGCAGTTCATTCCGAGCAATTGGCACATGGCTTTATTCTGTCACTTGCCGGCGGGTTCGCGCCTGGGTTCACGCAACTGCCAGGCCGCCACCAGCGCCAGCGCGCACAGGCCGGCCAGCATCAGGAACGACTCGTCGAAGGCCGCCAGCCGCGCCGGGCTGGTGGCCGCGTTGGCCAGCGAGTCGCCGTGCGCCGCAATCCGCCATTCCAGCACGATGCCGCACAGGCTGACGCCGGCCGCGCCGCCCAGCATGCGCGCGAAGCCGATGGCACTGGCGCCTTGCGGAATCAGGCTTTGGTCCAACGAGCGCATGGAACCGATGTTCAGCGAAGGCAGGATGAAGCCCAGGCCGATGCGGCCCAGGATGGCCCAGGCCACCAATACCCACAGCGCGGTGTTGAGCCCGACCGTGACCATCAGCGCAAACGAGATGGCCAGCAGCGCCAGGCCCGTGCTGACCAGCACGTGCGTCGGCTGCCTGTCGGCCAGGCGCCCGACCATGGCGATGGTGAAGGCCAGCACCAGGCCGGCGGGCAACAGGATGGTACCCACGTGTGAGGGCGACAGATGCAGCGCCAGCTGCATGTAGACCGGCAGCAGGTAGGTCGAGCCGAACAGCGCGGTGCCATAGATGAAGGCCACGATGCTGCCCATGGCAAAACGGCGGTTGGAGAACAGCGTCAGGTTCATCAGCGGCTCGCCGCCCTGGCTTGCGATGCGGCGCTGCCACCAGATGAACGCAACCAGCGCCGCCAGCGCGCCGCCCAGCAGCAGCCCCGCCTGCACGAAGGAAGCGCCGTGCAAGGCCACGAGGCCATTGAGCAGGCACAGCGTGCCCGTACTGCCAAGCACCAGGCCACGCCAATCCAGCGCCGCGCCATCGCGGTTGGCCGCCACGCCGCCGGGGGCCGTCACCGGCACGAAGCGCCAGGCCATGTACAGCGAAGCCAGGCAAAACGGCACGACCATGAAGAAGATCGAGCGCCAGCCGAACCAGTCGACCAGCACGCCGCCGATGCTCGGGCCGATGGCCGGCGCCAGCACCACGCCCATGCCGAAGATGCCGCTGGCGCGGCCTTGTTCGTTCGGTTCGAAGGCGCGCAGGATGATGATGGCCGGAATCGGCTGCACCACGCCAGCGGCCAGCCCCTCGGCGACCCTGGCGGCCAATACCAGCGTGTAGTCGTTGGACAAGCCGCCGACGATGCCGCCCGCCAGCAGCAGCCACATGGTGCCGGCATAGGTGCGCCGGTAGCCATAGCGCGCGAGCAACCAGGGCGTGGTGAGCATGGACACCGTCATCGCCACCATGAAGCCCGAGGTGACCCACTGCGCGCGCTCCTGGCCCAGGGCAAAGTGCTGGCTCATGTCGGGGATGGCGACGTTGACGATGGTCGACGACATGATCGAGGCCATCGTGCCGATCATCACCGACAGCAAAAGCAGCCAGCGGTAGCGCTCGCCGTAGCGCGCGCGCAGGTCGCTCAAGGCTGCGGGTCGGGACAAACGCGCCTCAGGAACGCGGCTCGGACCAGAGCTTGCCGCCCGTGGCCCAGTTGTGCTTTTGGATGTCGGTGATGATGATGTCCACCGAATCGGGCGAGCCGCCCAGGATCTCGACCGAGACGCGGGTGATCTCTTCCACCAGCTTCTTCTTCTGTTCAACGGTACGGCCTTCCATCATTTCGACGTGGTAGGTGGGCATTGGTTTTCCTTCTCTTGGATGAATGATTCAGTGGATCGGCTGGGTCTGCAGCGATGTCGCACAGGCCTGGCAAACGCAGGCCATGCGGCGCGCCTGCGGGGGAATGCGTTCGAGCACGGCGTGGTTGAAATCGACCTGGGTGCACCAGCATGGTGGCTGCTTGGCGCCGGTCTCGCGCTCGATCTCCATGGCGCACCGGTTTTCCTGGCCGCAAATCGGGCAGCGGCTGGGGTCGGGTGCGGTTGGAGAGATTGGCATGGTTGAGGCGGTCGTCATGGCGGGCACGTGGCCGACGAGCAGCGCACAAGGCAGTTTAACGGCGGTCAGCCTCGGCCTCAGGGCAGGCGGATGTTTTGCGCAAAATGTTCGTAGGCCGCCGCGATGCGCCGCAAGTGGCGCGACTCCGGATGGGCCAGCAACCAGAAATCCGACGCGCAGCCTTCCAGTGGCTCCGTCAACGCCACGAGTTGCGGCTCGTGCTGCAGCATGAACAGCGGCACCACGCCGGCGCCCAGGCCGGCCTTGATCGCGTCCACCACGCCGACGATGCCGTCCACCAGGTGCCGCGGCGCGAGCTTGGGGAATTGCTTGCGCCGCCAGCGCACGGAGGGATGCTCGGGCATGGCTTCGTCTGGCGCGATCCAGTCAAGCGCATCCAGCGCCGCGGCCTTGCGGGCAGGCTTGGGCAGCTTGGCCGCGCACACCACGAAACGGATGCTGCCCAGCCTGCGGCCGATCAGGTGGTCCGGCGCCTTGGGGGTGGCGCGCAGGGCCAGGTCGGCGTCGCGCTTGCTGAGGCTGACGAGTTCGTTGCCCGCGCGCAGCTCCAGTTGCAGCTGCGGATGCCGCTGCACCAACGCCGGCAGGCAGGGCAGGACCAGGCCGCGCAGTACCGAATCGGTGGTGGTCACGCGCACGCGACCGGCGACCTCTTCATTCGGCCGGCGCACGGCGGCACGCGCGGCCTCCAGCTCCATCTCGATGCGCTCGGCGTGGCGCGCCATCTCCAGCATGGCGTCGGTTGGCAGATAGCCACGGCGCGAGCGCTCGAACAGGCGCTGGCCCAGGCTTTTCTCGATGCGCTGCACCGCGCGAAACACCGTGGACGCATCCGCGCCCAGCCGCACCGCGGCTTGCGCCAGCGTGCCGCCGCGCACCAGCGCAAGCAGCGTCTCCAGATCGGTGGCCGTGAGTGTGTATTGCGTTGGCGCAATCATTGTTTTCCTTTTCGCCTATTTTCATTGCGGCTATGCAATCTTAGATTCGCATCTTCCACAACGCAAAGGAATCTCACCATGAAGCTCTATTACGCCCCCGGCGCCTGCTCGCTTTCCACGCATATCGCGCTGCGCGAAGCCGGCCTTTCGCCCGAACTGGTCAAGGTCGACATCATCCGGCACCAGCTCGATTCGGGCGCCGACTACAAGGCCATCAACCCGCGCGGCTATGTGCCGCTGCTGGAACTGGATGACGGCTCGCGCCACACCGAGGCCGCGGCCTTGCTGCAATACATCGGCGACCTCGACCCGTCGGGGCAACTGATGCCCGCGTCCGGCACGGCGGCACGGTTCGAGGCGGTCCAGTGGCTGACCTTTGTCTCCAGCGAATTGCACAAGGTCTTCAGCCCCTGGCTGTGGCACAAGGAAACTGCCGACACCACCGCCCGGGCTTGCCGCGAAAAACTGGCCACGCGCTTCGCCGAGCTCGACCAGCACCTGGCGACACGCGACTACCTGCTGGGTGCCACGTTCTCCGTGGCCGATGCCTACTGCTTCACCATCGTGAACTGGAGCAACTTCCTGGGCATCAGCCTGAAGCCGTATGCCGCACTCAGCGCCTACTTGGACCGGGTCGCCCAGCGCCCGGCCGTGCATGCGGCGCTGCTGGCCGAAGGCCTGGCCAAGACCTGAAGCGCCCACCATGGAACTGACCCTGATCAGCCACGCGCTGTGCCCCTATGTGCAGCGCGCGGCCATTGTGCTGATGGAAAAGGGCGCGGCTTTCGAGCGGCGCACGGTAGCTCTTGCCAGCAAACCCGGCTGGTTCACGGCGCTCTCGCCGCTGGGCAAGACGCCGGTGCTGCTGGCGGGGGATGCACCGATCTTCGAATCCGCGGTGATCTGCGAGTACCTGGAAGACACCCATGCGCCCCGCCTGCATCCGGCCGACCCGCTGGCGCGGGCGCAGCACCGCGCCTGGATGGAGTTCGGCTCGGCCGTGCTCAATACCATCGGGGGCTACTACACGGCGCCGGATGCGGCCGCCCTGCAGGCACGGCGCGATGAATTGCTGGCGCGCTTTGCGCAGATCGAGCAGGTCTTGTCCGAAGCCGGGCCGTATTTTTCGGGCGTGCAGTTCAGCCTGGTGGACGCGGTGTTCGGCCCGGTATTTCGCTATTTCGATGCGTTCGAGAAAATCGGTGAGGACGGCTTCTTCGACCAGACGCCGCGCGTTCGCCGCTGGCGCAAGGCGTTGGCCGAGCGGCCTTCGGTGCAGCAGGCGGTGCTGCCCGACTATCCGCAAAGGCTGCTGGTGTTTCTGCGGGCGCGTGGATCGGAGTTGTCGAGGCGCATGCAGGCTTGAAAAGAGTTCAGGGGCGCCTGCTCCGGTGCCAGGCTGCGCTGCACCCGCACCAGGGTCGCATCGTCGGGGTGGCGCCGCGTCGCGAAGCCGTGGGCTTTTGCCAGCGCCAGCATGCGAACATTGCTGCGCAGCACGTCTCCGTACAGCTGCGCTATCCCCTCGGCGCGTGCGGCCAGCACCATGCTGCGCAGCAGGCGGCTGGCGAGGCCCTGGCCTTGCCAGGCGTCGGCCACCGCGATGCCGAACTCGGCCGCGCCTTCGGTGCCGGCCTCGCGCACAAACCGCACATCGGCCACCTGCAGGTGCTGGCCGCCATCAAACGACTCCGCAATCAACGCGAAGTGGTCGTGGTAATCGATGTGCGTGAACGACTGCAGCACGGCCTCGGGCAGCTCGCGCAGGCCGTTCTGGAAGCGCAGGTAGCGCGACTGGCTGGTCAGGCCGTTGGCGATGAACAGGCGCTCGATTTCGTCGTCTTGCGGCAACACCGGCCGCAAGGTGACCCACGCGCCATTGGCCAGCTGGAAGCGGTCGATCCACTCCACCGGGTAGCGCGGCAGCGGGTCCATCAGCCCAATACCTGTTCGAAGACCGGGCCGCGCGGTTGCAAGCGACGCGCGGGAGTTTCTTTCCTCGCCGCTGCATGTGCCGCGTCGGTGAGAGCCAGGCTGGAGGTGTCCAGCGCATAGATCAGCGCGCGCCGGTGTTCGCTGCCGACGAAGCTTTCGCCGGCGTTCAGCACGATGTCGCGCGGGTCGTTGTCCAGCGTGATCCACAGCGAGCCTTCGTGGCAGGCGATCTGCACACCCGCCGCATCGGGCACGCTGAAAATGCTGCGCGGCTGCAAACGCAGGTCGAGGCGGTTGGTGTCGGTGTTCATAAGGATTCCTTTCGCATTCATGGTGAGAATGAATATACTGGGCAGATTCACCATGCACAAACGGTGATTTGGAATCCTTTGCATGCGCCCACAGAATGCCAAACCCGTTTCCATTCCTGTTTTCACGGCCGTCTCCGCAGCCGCGCCGGCGCCAGCGACGACAGGCATCCAGCGCTCCGAGCTACCACGGCTGGACCTGCTGCGCAGCTTCGAGGCGGCCGCGCGCACCTTGAGCTTCACGCTGGCCGCCAAGGAGCTCTATCTCACGCAATCGGCCGTCAGCCGGCAAATCCAGATGATCGAAGCCGACCTGGGCGTGCCGCTGTTCGAGCGGCGCCACCGCGCGCTGGCGCTGACCGAGGCCGGCCATGTGCTGCACCGCGCCGTGGTGGACAGCCTGGAGCGCCTGCGCGACGCCACCGCGCGCGTGCGCGCGACAACCCAGCTGCGCCAGGTGGCCATCACCACCACGCCCGGCTTTGCCTCGCTATGGCTGATTCCGCGCCTGGTGCGCTTCACCGCCAGCCACCCGCAGGTGGACGTGCGCGTGTCAGCCACGCTGGACGTGCTGGACCTGGAGCGCAGCCGCATCGACGTGGCGGTGCGCTTCGTGTCATTGAGCGACAGCGCGGGCATACCGCTGTTCGAGGAATCGGTGATGCCGGTGTGCGCACCGCAGTTGGCGCGCGAGGGCCCGCACCCGTTGCGCACGCCGGCCGACCTGGCGCACCACACGCTGCTGGCGCTCGACGGTCTGGCGGTGAGCGCCGACTGGTCGCCCTGGTTCGAGATCATGGGCCTGAACGAACTGCCCATGAAGAACACGCTGCGCTTCACCCAGTATGCCGACGCGGTCGGGGCGGCGGTCGCCGGACAAGGCGTGGTGATCGGGCGCGTGCCCCTGCTCAACGAGTTGCTGCGCGATGGCCGGCTGGTCGCGCCGTTTGGCGAAACCGCGGCCTCGCGCCGCGCCTACTACGTGGCCACATCGCCACGCGCCGTGGGCAACGCCGACGCGCAGGATTTCGTGCGATGGCTGCTGGCGGAAGCTGAAGTGGCCAGGCAGCCGGCCTAAATCAGGCATCGCCATCGCTTCGGGTTGGACTATATTGGGCGTCTTCTTCCTTGGAGGCGCTTGCTGTGAAACTCGAAGAAATACTTGGCGTCAACACCCTGATCCCTTCGCTGCCCGTCACGGTGGCCTTGCTGCTGCAGGAGTTCCAGAAGGAAGAGCCCGACGCGCGCACGATCGCCGCGATGCTGGCCGGCGAGATCGGCCTGACCATCCGAATCCTGCGCCTCGTCAATTCGGCAAGCCACGGCCGCGGCAGCAACCGCATCGGTTCGGTGGAGGCGGCCACGGCGCTGGTCGGCCTGGCAGCCGTGCGGCAGTTTGTGAATGCCGCTGCCGTGGGCGGCGCATTCAAGCAGGTTCCCGGTGTCAACATGACCAACTTCTGGCGCTACAGCCTGGACGTGGCCAAGCTCGCGCAATCCATGGCCGAGCCGCTGGGCATGGACAAGGGCACGGCCTTCACGGCCGGGCTGCTGCACGGCACGGGCGACCTGATCCTCAAGATCGCGATGCCGACCCGCGCCAGTCTTCAGCCCCCATTTGAATCGGATGTGGACCGCCATCGCACGCAAATGGCCGACCTGGGCTATTCGTACGCCGAGGTGGGTGCGGCGTTCGCGGCGCAATGGCAGTTCCCGGACGAGATCGCCGAGGCGATTCGCCACCATTGCAATCCGGATGAGGAAGAAGAGCCCGAAACCCTGCCGGG
>DATILI010000245.1:0-11040 GCA_035476635.1 Burkholderiaceae bacterium
GGCGTCAGGTTCGCGGCGGCCGGCCAGTCCGGCGGGCCGCCAGGAATCTTGCCGCCCGAAAGCTTCTCGCCGTGGCAGCCAATGCACATGTTGGCCACGTACTTGCCGTGCTCCACCGTCACGGCGGCGGCAATCGGCTGGGAAGGCGCCAGGCTGTGGTCAATGCGCTGGGCGGCGTCGGGGATCAGCTCGAAGCCGTACAGCACCCAGGCGGGCAGTGGCAGCTCCACCACGGCCTTGCCGCCTTGCTGCTGCGGTGGCAGGCTGCGCGCGTAGGCCACCAGCGCCGCAAGGTCGGCATCGGTAAAGCGGTTGTAGTCTTCGCTGGGCATGACCATCGCGGGCCGGCCGTCCGGCTTGACACCGTGGCGGATGGTGCGCACCCAGTCCTCGGGCTTGTAGCTGGCGACGACACCGGCCGGCGTGATGTTGGGCCCGGCAATGTGCGTGCCTTTGCCGTCGTTCACGAAGCTGCGTCCGGCGCCGTTGGCGCCATGGCAGTCCACGCAGCCGCGCGATTCGAAAAGGTAACGCCCGCGCGCCAACGCTTGCGCTTCGCTGGTGTAGGGCACGGGCTGCACCTGCACGTTCACCTGGCGGTTGCGCTTGCGCTCGGCCAATTGCGTGCCGAGCACCGCGGCGCCTCCCACGAGCAGGACGATCACGCCCAAGGCCCCTGCCGTCCACTTGATCCATCGCTTCATGTTCTTCTTCCTTCCTTGAGCCAGCGACTGCGCGCCTTCCAATCGGGCCGCCTGGTCACAAAGCAGCAGGGATTCTAAGAATGCATACGAAAAACGTCAGTGAACAAAATCACACAGCGCGAAGGTATTGATGATGATGATGGCGCGCTACTTCAGCGCCCATATACCTTGCCGAACAGCTGCCAGGTCTTGCCGTCAAAGCGCATCAGTTGCTCGCGCTCGATCGGGTAGAAATCGTCCGGGCCGGTCTTGATGTTGATGCCAGGCAAGAGCATCGGCAAGGTCATGTCCAGGTTCGCGGCCTGCTTCATCACGTTGTCGTGGGTCAGCGTGTCGCCTGCCTGCTTGAGCACCTGCACCAGCGTTTGCGCCACGGTGTAGCCATAGACGTTGAAGTTGTCCTTCAGCTCGCCGCTGGGGTTGTACTTCTTCATCCACGCCACCCAGTCGTCGTACTCCTTGCCCTTCTGGAACTGCGGGTCGGTCGGGTCCTTGATATAGGCCGCGGTGATGATGCCCACGCCATTTTCCAAGCCGGCCGGCGTCATCACCGAGCCCACGGCGTTGGAAACGCTGTTCAGGTAGTGCGCCGGCTTCCAGCCCAGTTCGGCCGCTTTCTTGATCGCCTGCGCGGCGAACTTGGGCGTGGTGATGTTGAAGAAGGTGTCGGCGCCCGACCCTTTCAGCGTGAGCATCTGGCTGTCCACCGTCGGGTCGGTCACCTCGTAGGATGCGCGGGACACGATCATGGCCTTGGCCTTGTCGCCCAGGCCGTCCTCGAAGCCCTTAAGGTAATCCTTGCCGTAATCGTCGTTCTGGTAGAGCACGGCGATCTTCGCGTTCGGCTTGGTCTCCAGGATGTGCGACGCATAGATCTTGGCTTCCGACTGGTAGTTCGGCTGCCAGCCCATGGTGTACGGGAAATTCTTCGGGTCGCCCCATTTGGTCGCGCCGGTGGCAACGAACAGCTGCGGCACCTTCTTGGTGTTCATGTATTTGTGGATCGCCGAGTTCGACGGCGTGCCCAGCGGCTGGAACACCAGCAGCACCTCTTCCTCCTCGACCAGCTTGCGCGTCATCTCGACCGTCTTGGCGGGGTTGTAGCCATCGTCCAGCGAGATGTATTTGATCTTGCGGCCATTGATGCCGCCTTCGGCGTTGACCTTGTCGAAGTAGGCGCCGATCGCCTTGCCGATGGCGCCGTAGGCCGAGGCCGGGCCGGAATAGGGATTCAGGTTGCCGATCTTGATCTCGGTATCGGTGGCACCCGGATCGTACTTCTTTTGCGCCAAGGCGCCGGTGGCGATCAGTGCGGTGGCCAGGCCCAGGGCGGCAAGGCGGATGTGTTTGACGTTCATGATGAAAGGTCTCCTGGTTGGATGGACGATCAGCCCTAACGCGCTTCTTGCGACCCCGTCGTGGCCCGCGCGCGCATGCGGGCCCACGCCTTGCCGGCCATGCCCATCACGCCGGCCGGCATCAGGTACATCAGCCCGATCAGCAGCACGCCATAGATGGCGGCCGGTGCGGACTTGGAAAGTTCATCGGCGATGTTGGGCACGTACTGGATGAAGACGGCGCCGAAGATCGCGCCGCCGATCGAGGCCAGGCCACCCACCACCACCCCCACCAGCAAAAAGATTGACAACGACACGGTGAAACTATCGGGCGAAACAAAGGCGACCGCAATAGCGCCGAGCGCGCCCGCCACCCCGGTGAACCCGGCCGAGACGCCAAAGGCCAGCGACTTGAACACGGCCAAGTTGATGCCCATGGCCGTGGCCGCGATGGGATGGTCGCGAATCGCCACCAGGGCGCGGCCCACGCGCCCGCGCAACAGGTTCCAGGCCAGCAGGAACATCAGCAGGGCCACCGCCAGCGTCACGAAGTAGAGCCAGCGGTCGGCGCTCAGCGGCTGCCCGAGGAAGCTGAAGGAGAACGGCGCGTCGGGCTTGGTCAGCACGATGCCCTGCACGCCACCGGTCCAGCCTTCAATGCGCTTGTACTTCAGCAGTTGCGGCACCGCCAGCGCCAGCGCAAAGGTGGCCAGTGCCAGGTAGTGCCCGGCCAGGCGCAGCGCCGGAAAACCCATCAGGAAGCCGAAAGCGAAGCACAGCACGCCGGCCGCCGGCAAGGTCGCCCAGTACGGCACACCCAGCTTGTCCATCAGCACTGCCGCGGTATAGGCGCCGAAGGCGTAGAAGGCGCCGTGGCCCAGCGAGATCTGGCCGTTGAAACCGGTCAGGATGTTCAGGCCCAGGATGGCGATGGCGTACACCAGCACCAGGTTGAACTGGAACACGCGGTAGTTCTTGACCAGGAACGGCAGCACCAAAAGCACCGCCAGCAGCAGCGCGGCGCCGATCCACATCCATTTGCGGTCCGACTCTCTCATGTTCATACGCGGGTCACCACGGTTTTGCCGAACAGGCCGTTGGGCCGAAGCGTCAGCGTGCCGACGATCAGTACCAGCGCCACCGAAAGCTTGAGTTCGGTGCCGATCACGTAGGCGCCGAGCAGGTTCTCCAGTACGCCCACGACGAAGCCGCCGATCACCGCGCCCAGGGGGTTGTCGATGCCGCCCAGCAAGGCGGCGGCAAAGCCATAGAGCAGGATGCCCGACATCATGTTGGGATCGAGAAATACCACCGGCGCCACCATCATGCCGGCCACCGCGCCAATGGCCGCGGCCAGGCCCCAGCCCAGCGCCAGCATCCATGAGACGCGAATGCCCACCAGGCGCGCCGAATCGGGGTTTTGCGCAGCCGCGCGCATGGCCAGGCCGATCGGCGTGAAGCGGAAGAACGCGTAGAGCGCCAACAGCACGCACAGCATCACCGCGACGGAGCCCAGGTCATGCGCGGAAAAGAACGGCGTGGCCAGCGGCGAGTCCTTGGGGAATGGGCTCGGAAAGGCTTTGAGCGTATGGTCGAAGATCCAGCCGGCCAGCGCATTGAAGATCAGCAGGAGGCCGATGAAGACGATCACATTGGTGAGCACCGGCGCCTTTTCCACGGGCCGCAGCATCAGGCGCTGGATCACCAGCCCCCCCACGAATGAGATCGCCACCGTCGCGAGAAATGCGCCCCAATAGGGCCAGCCCTTCTGAATCAGCGCCCAGGCGATGAAGGTGCTGAAGGTGGCCATCTCGCCCTGGGCGAAGTTGATGTGGTGCGTGGCCTGATAAATCATCACCAGCGCCAGCGCCACCGAGCCGTAGATGCAGCCATTGGCGAGGCCGGAAAAGATCTGGTGCAGGAAGGCTTCCATCAATACCCCAGGTAGACGCGGCGCACCGACTCGTCATTGCGGATCTGCTCGCTCGGGCCCGACAAGGCCACGCGCCCAGTCTCGAGCAGGTAGACATGGTCCGCCAGATCGAGCGCAAGGCTGGCGTTCTGCTCCACCAGCAGCATGCTCACCTTGTCTTCTTCGTTGATGGTGCGCATGATCTCGAAGATCTCCGCCACGATCAGCGGTGCAAGGCCGAATGAAGGTTCGTCCAGCAGCAGCAGCTTCGGTCGCAGCATCAGCGCCCTGCTGATCGCCAGCATCTGCTGCTGGCCGCCCGACAAGGTTCCGGCCTGCTGCTGGCGCCTTTCCTTCAGGATCGGAAAGCGCGTGAACGCCTTCTCCAGGTCCAGCGCGAGCTGGGCCTTGTCGCGTCGCACATAGGCACCCAGGCGCAGGTTTTCTTCCACCGACAGCGCCTGGAAAGTGCCACGGCCATCCGGCACATGGGCCACGCCCAGGCGCACCACGTTCTCGGTGGCCAGGCCAACCAGTTGCTGGCCGTCGAACAGCATGCTGCCGCCGGTGCGCACGGTCTGGCACAGCGCGCGCAGGGTCGTGGTCTTGCCCGCGCCGTTGGCACCAAGAATGGCGGTGATGTGGCCCGCGGCCAGCGAAAAATCGATGCCGTACAGAACCTGCGTCGCGCCATACGCGGCCGTCAACTGCCTGACCTCCAGCAAGGGCGGCGCGGTTCCTGGGCGCGCGATGGAGGGAGCAGTATCCGGTCTAAGCATGGGCCGGCGCTCCCAGGTAGGCTTCGATCACTTCGGGATGGCTTTGGATCTCGGCCGGCGTGCCCTGCGCAATCTTGCGGCCGAAATTCAGGGCCACGATATGGTCGGACACGCTCATCACCAATTGCATGTGGTGCTCCACCAGCAGCACCGTGATACCCAGGCGGTCCCGCACATCGCGGATCAGGCGGGCCAGTTCGCCCAGCTCTTCATGGTTCAGCCCGGCGGCGGGCTCATCGAGCATCAGCAGCTTGGGATCGGCGGCGAGCGCCCGGCCCAGTTCGACGCGTTTTTGCGTGACGAAGGGCAAGTCGGCCACCGCGCGGTCGCGAAACGGTGTGAGCTCCAGGTAGTCCATGATCTCGTCCGCGCGTTCGCGCAGGCGCCGCTCCTCCGCCGCCACGCTGGGCCAGCGCAGGGCGCCGGACACAAAGCCCGAACGCGACCGCGAATGCGCGCCGACCATCACGTTCTCACGCACTGGCATGGTGCGGAACATCGCGAGGTTCTGGAAGGTGCGGCCCATGCCGAGGCCGGCGATCTTGTGGGTTGGCGTGGCCGTGATCGACCGGCCCTCGAACAGGATGTCGCCCGACTGGTAGTTGTACAGGCGGCTCATGCAGTTGAAGAGCGTCGTCTTGCCGGCGCCGTTGGGGCCGATCAGGCCGCAGATGCTGCCGCGCATCACGTCGAAGCCGACACCGTCCAGTGCGACGATGCCGCCGAAACGCACCGACACGTCGCGCACACTGAGCAATGCTGAATTCTCCAACCGACACCCCTCACATCAAGCCAAAAGCACAAGCAGGGAAGCACGACACCGGCGCGATGATAGGCAGCATTGCCAGCCAGCGACTACCCCGGACATACCCGCACCGCGTCGCGGCAGCGACTCGAAGTTTCGAGGCGGAGCTTGCTATCCTTCTTGCCATGCCTGCTTCGATTCGCCGCATCGCCCACCTCGACATGGACGCGTTCTACGCATCCGTGGAGCTCTTGCGCTACCCGCAACTCAAGGGCTTGCCGGTAGTCATCGGCGGCGGCCGCAGCCGGCTGGACGAGGCGCTGGCCGAGCACTACGCGGACCTGCCGCTGGCGGAAATTCCCGTGCACGCCTTTCCCGTGCTCAAGGACTACGTGGGCCGCGGCGTCATCACCACGGCCACCTACGCGGCGCGCCAGTTCGGCATCGGTTCGGCGATGGGCATGATGAAGGCCGCCAAGCTCTGCCCGCAGGCGCTGCTGCTGCCGGTGGATTTCGAGGAGTACCGCAAGTACTCGCGTCTGTTCAAGAGCCTCATCACCGAGATCGCACCGCAAATGGAGGATCGCGGCGTGGACGAGGTCTACATCGACTTCACCGAGGTGCCGGGCGGCCAGCGCGAAGGCGGCCGCGTGCTGGCGCGGTTGATCCAGAAAGCCATTCTTGAAAGGACCGGCCTGACCTGTTCGGTCGGCGTGGCGCCGAACAAGCTGGTCGCCAAGATGGCCAGCGAATTCAACAAGCCCAACGGCATCTCCATCGTGCACGAAGCCGATCTGCAAACCATGATCTGGCCGCTGCCCTGCCGCAAAATCAACGGCATCGGCCCCAAGGCCGAAGCCAAGCTCGCCGGACTGAACCTGCACACCATCGGCGACCTGGCGGCGCAGTCGCGCGAATGGCTGATCGACCACTTCGGCAAGGCCTACGGCGCCTGGATGCACGACGCCGCCTGGGGCCGCGACGAACGGCCGGTCGTCACGGAAAGCGAACCGGTCTCGATGAGCCGCGAAACCACGTTCGAGCGCGACCTGCACGCGGTGCGCGACAAGGCGCAGCTCGGCGCCATCTTCACCGACCTGTGCCAGCGCCTGGCCGAAGACCTGCAACGCAAGGGTTACGTGGGCAAGACCATCGGCATCAAGCTGCGTTTCGATGACTTCAAGGGCGTGACGCGCGACACGACCATCGCGCACTTCACGGCGGACGCGAAGACCATCCGCCAGACAGCCGGCCTGTGCCTGAAGCGAGTGGACTTGGGCAAACGCCTGCGGCTGCTGGGCGTGCGCGTCGGCACCCTGGCCAAGGCTGCGGAGGCTGCCGAGCTGGAGCGAAGCCAGCTTCCAGCCGTCCACGCGGGCAAGCCACGCGCCTCAAACCCGTCCGAAGCGGCCAGCGGCCAGTTGTTCTGATCGCCCGACCCGGCTGCGGTGGCCCGGCAATGCCGGTTCTTGCCGGCTGCCGCCTGTCCCACCAAACCCTCCACTCGTCGCCGGACCCTTGGCTTGCCTGTTTCCAAATGTGAAAATTTCACATAATTGTCGTCAGGTCGGAAAAACATGAGAAGAAGCAGCGGTTTCACGCTAATTGAGTTGATGGTCGCCGTCGCGGTGATCGGCATACTCGCGGCGATTGCCTACCCCAGCTACCAGGATCAGATCCGCAAGTCGCGGCGGGCCGAAGCGCAATCCACCTTGATGAGCATTGCCGGGCGCCAGCAGCAGTTCTTGCTAGATACGCGCAGCTACGCGGACAGCGTTGCCACGCTGAACCTGAATGTGCCGACATCGGTGTCGCCGCACTACACGGTCACGATCACCGTCTCGGCGGCGACCAGCACCCTGCCGGCCTTCACCGCCACCGCCGCGCCAATTGGCCGCCAGGTATCGGACAAATGCGCGACCCTGACCGTGACGCACTCTGGCGCCAAGGCGCCCACCACCTGCTGGTAAGAGTCGAACGATGACGCGTTGCCAAACCCATTCGAGCCCGCCGGCGCGCGGATTCACGATCATCGAGCTGATGGTGGTCGTGGCGATTGCCGTTCTGCTGCTGTCCATTGCCGTGCCGGGTTTTCGCGAGCTGATGGCTTCGCAGCGCGTGAAGACGGTTTCCTACGAGATCGTCTCGGACTTGACCTTGGCGCGCAGCGAGGCGCTCAAACGCGGGCAGGACGTAAGCCTTGCCCCGGCCGAGGGCGGCTGGGCGGCGGGCTGGTCCGTCACCACGGCGGTCACCACGCCGACCGCGGCGATCGTGCAGCTCAGCCAGAAGAACCCGGTGGGCACGGGTGTCACGTTCACCACGTCGCCGGGCACCGTCACGTTCGACCTCAACGGCAGGATCGCGGGGGCCACGACGGTTACCCGTTTCGGCCTGACCGATGGCCGAGCCAACAGGCGCTGCATCTCGCTCGACCCATCCGGGCGTCCCAAGCGGGCGAACACGGAGTGCCCCACATGACAAGGCGATCCGGGGCGCAACGCGGCGTCGCGTTGATGGAGGTTCTGATCGCGATGCTGATCGTCGCCTTCGGTGTGCTCGGCTTCGTCGGCTTGCAGACGCAAACGACGGTCTCGCAGGTGGAGGCCTACCAGCGCTCGCAGGCCTTGATCCTGGTGAACGACATGGCGCAGCGCATGAGCCTCAATCGCGCGAACGCGGCGGCCTATGTCGGCACCGACATCGGCACGACCAACCCCGGCGACTGCACCGTCATCGTCAACGCAGCGGACAAGGACCTCTGCGAGTGGAGCGCGCTGATTCGCGGCGAGGCCGAGAAGTCCGGCACCACGGCGGTCGGCGCCGTGCTGGGCGCCCGCGGCTGCATCACCAACACAGGTGCCAACCAGTACCTGATCAGCATCGCGTGGCAAGGCCTGCAGGCCACGGGCGCACCGGCCAACAGCTGCGGACTGAACGCCTACACCCAGGAAAACCTGCGACGCGTCGTCAACACCGTCCTGCGGATGGCGACCCTGACATGATGAATTCACTCCTGCCCGTCCCCCGCGCCCGCCTTTCGGCGCAGCGCGGCCTCTCGCTCGTGGAGCTGATGGTCGGCATCACCATCGGCCTTCTTGTAGTAGCCGGCCTGGTCACGCTGTTCGCCAACAGCAGCGGCGCGACCAACGAGCTCGAAAAAAGCATCCGGCAGTTCGAGAACGGCCGCTACGCAACGGATTTGTTGAACGAAGATCTCAACCACGCCGGCTTCTATGCCGATGTGCTGTCTACCGCCGGCACGCCGACCTATGTGGTGGCAGGCCCTTGTGCCACCGCCATCGCAGACCTGGGCTGGGCGCCTTCGACCGGCACCGGCACCGCGACGATCCCGGCGACGATACCAGCGGCGATCGCCGGCCTGGCCACCGCCGAAGTGGACGCCTTGCCGTGCCTTCCCAACCACAAGGCCAATACGCCGGCCCTCGCCATACACCGCCTCGACACCAACGCCGTCGCGCCAGGGGACGCCACCGCCGGCAGCGCCTACGTGCAGTCCTCGCGCTGCGGCACATCGACCGCGACGTTTGTCATCGCCACGGCGGTCGCGGGATCCGGAACCGCCACCTTTCCTTTTCAAAACAGCGACTGCACCACCCCCGCCACGGTGCGCCGGCATGTTGCGCGCGTCTACTACATCGCCACCTGCAACGAATGCGGAATCGACACGGTGCCCACACTCAAGCGCGCCGAACTGGTGGGCAACGTGGTCACGGTCACGCCCATGGTCGAGGGCATCGACGACATCGCCTTTGACTTCGGCTTCGACACGCAGAACGCAACCGGCGACATCACCAAGTTCGATGGCGTTCCGGACGAATACCGCGCGGGCCTGAGCGGCACGGTGGGCGCCAACAACAACGATTGGAAGAACGTGGTGTCCGTGCGCATCCATCTGCTGTCGCGCACCACCGAGCCAACCGCCGGCTATACCGAAGACAAGACCTACGCGATGGGCCTGGCCGGCACGCGCGGCCCTTTCACCGATCGCTTCAAGCGCCGCGCGTACGTCATCACCACGCGCCTGAACAACGTCTCGGGAATGCGGGAGGGGTCATGAAGATTCGACAGCAAGGCGCGACGCTGCTGGTGGTCATGATCTTCCTGATCCTGATGAGCCTGTTCGCCGTCAGCACCTTCACAACGTCCACCGGAAACCTGCGCGTGGTGGGCAACATGCAAACCAAGCAAGAAGGCATTGCGGCGGCCCAGCAGGCGATCGAGTTCGTGCTCAGCTCTGAACTGTTCACCACCGATCCCGAACTGGTTTCGCAATCGCCGGTGGACGTGGACATCAACGGCGACGGCAGCGTGGACTACGTCGTCAGGATGACGCCCAAGCCCAGCTGCTACCGCGTCACGCCTGTGCCCGACTGCGGCGAGTCGGCGCCCAGCTCCGGCGGAGCCAGCGGCACCTTGCTCGAAGGCATTTCCGGCGGCGGCGCCGCCAGCACCTGCTTCACCCGCGAATGGAACGTGCGCGCAATCGTCACCGACCCGCGCTCCGGCATGACCGTGGCCGTCAACCAAGGTGTCGCCGTGCCTTCATCCGACAGTACCTGCCTTTAAGGAGCCCGCCATGCCGCACCTCAAATTTCGTCGATGCCTGGCCGCGCTGGTGGCGCTCGCCGCATGGATCGGCACCGCGCCGATCCATGCAGAAGACATCGACATCTTTTCCGCCAGCGGCGTCTCGACGGACCTGCCGAACGTGATCTTGCTGCTCGACAATTCGGCGAATTGGTCGTCCGACATTCCCGTCCCCAATTGCTACTACAAGGACAACGGCGTCGTCACCACCGAGGGTCCGAAGGCCAGCAACCCGAACAAGGAGCAGGGCAAGAAGGTCGCCATTCAAAAGTGCGCGCTGTACAACGTGCTCGACTCACTGCCGGTCAAGGCCGCGGGCGGCCCCGATGCCGACGGGATGTTCAACATCGCCATCATGCTGCTCAACGAGTCGCCCGCTTCGAACGCCGGCGGCTACCCGCGCAAGGCCTTCACAACCCTGACCACGAACAACAAGGCGGCGCTGAAATCCGTCATCAAGAACCTGCAGATCAGCGACGACAAGGGCAACAACGCATCGTTCGCCAAGGCACTCTACGAAGCCTACCTCTACTACGCCGGCGACACGCCTTACAAGGGAACGGCCGGCACCAAATGGGACGCCGCCGCAGTCTCCGGCACCAGGTACGTCAGCCCCTCGGCCTCCAGTTGTGGAAAGAACTACGTCATCCTGATTGCCAATGGCAGCCCCGAAAGCGCCGAAAACAATGACGCTCTGGCCTTGTTGGCGGCCAAGGGCGGCAATACCACGCAGTTCGTCTATCCGACCGGCTATGTGACCAATCCGGACCAGAGCAACTGGTCCGACGAAATGGCGCGCTTCCTGGCCGGACAGGACGTCAGCGGCAAGGATGGCGTACAGAACATCACCACCTACACGATCTCCATCATCGGCGCCAGCAGCGACGGGCTTTACCCGAACTTCATGGCCGGCGTTGCGCAGCGCGGCGGCGGCGACGCATTCAAGGCCAGC
>DATILI010000246.1:0-3425 GCA_035476635.1 Burkholderiaceae bacterium
GCGCAGACGGCCATCCATATCACCTTCCTGCTCTCGGCCATCGCGATTGCCTATACCGACAAGCTGATGGTGGGTTCAGGGCCTACCAAGCACTGAAGGCCATTCCTAGCCCACCATGTTCTCGGGCACCACCCAGCGGTCAAAATCCTCCGCCGTGACGTGGCCCGAGGCAATCGCCGCTTCGCGCAGGCTGCTGCCTTCCTTGTGCGCCTTCTTGGCGATGAAGGCGGCCTTGTCGTAGCCGATGTGCGGATTCAGCGCCGTGACCAGCATCAGCGAACGGCCCACCAGTTTGGCGATACGCTCACGGTTCGGCTCAATGCCGACCGCGCACTGGTCGTTGAAGCTCACCATGCCATCGGCCAGCAGGCGCACGCTTTGCAGGAAGTTGTGCGCAATCATCGGGCGGAACACGTTGAGCTCGAAGTTGCCCGAGGCACCACCGAAGTTGATCGCGACGTCGTTGCCGAACACCTGGCAGCACAGCATGGTGAGCGCCTCGCTCTGCGTCGGATTGACCTTGCCCGGCATGATGGACGAGCCCGGCTCGTTCTCGGGAATGCTGAGTTCGCCGATGCCGCTGCGTGGCCCGCTGGCCAGCCAGCGCACATCGTTGGCGATCTTCATCAGGCTGGCGGCCAGCGTCTTGAGCGCGCCATGGGCGTGCACCAGCGCGTCGGTTGAGGCCATGGCTTCGAACTTGTTCGGCGCGGTGACGAACGGCAATCCAGTAAGCCGCGCCAATTCCGCCGCCACCTGTTCAGCGTAGCCCTTTGGTGCATTCAAGCCGGTGCCCACCGCCGTGCCGCCCAACGCCAGCTCGCACAGGTGCGGCAAGGCAGCGCGCACGTGCCGCTCGCCATGCGCCAACTGCGCCACGTAGCCCGAGAATTCCTGGCCCAGGGTGAGCGGCGTCGCGTCTTGCAGATGGGTGCGCCCGATCTTCACGATGGCGCTGAAGGCCCCGGCTTTCTTCGCCAGCGTCGCCTGCAGCTTCGCGATCGCCGGCAGCAGCCGGTGCGTGATCGCTTCCACGGCTGCCACATGCATGGCGGTGGGGAATACGTCGTTGGAGGATTGGCTGCGGTTCACATCGTCGTTCGGATGCACTTTCCGCCCTTCGCCTCGCTCGCCGCCCAGCAATTCGCTGGCGCGGTTGGCCAGCACCTCATTGACATTCATGTTGGTCTGCGTACCCGAGCCGGTCTGCCAGACCACCAGCGGAAACTCCTCGCCATGCCGGCCCGCGATCACTTCGTCGGCCGCGGCGACGATGGCCTGCGTTTTCTTCTCGTCCTGCAGGCCCAGGGCGTGGTTCACCACGGCCGAGGCGCGCTTGACCTGCGCCAGCGCGTGGATGATCTCGCGCGGCTGGCGCTCGCCCGAAATATCGAAGTTCTGCAGTGAGCGCTGCGTCTGCGCGCCCCACAGCCGATCGGCAGGGACGTCGATGGGGCCAAAAGTGTCTCGTTCGCTACGCGTACTCATGATGAAAGCCTGACCTGTCAAAATACGGGGTTGCCGTGGACCCTATCAGACTCGCGGCAGCTTGCAACTCCACGTCCCCCCACACCCCTACCAGCATCATGACCACGAGCATCCGCCAAGCCGACCTGATCGAATCCGTCGCCGCCGCCCTGCAGTACATCAGCTACTACCACCCCACCGACTACATCGCCCACCTGGCGCGCGCCTACGAGCGCGAACAGTCGCCGGCGGCCAAGGACGCGATTGCCCAGATCCTGACCAACAGCAAGATGAGCGCCACCGGCCAGCGCCCGATCTGCCAGGACACCGGCATCGTCAACGTGTTCCTCAAAGTCGGCATGGACGTGCGCTGGGAAGGTTTCACCGGCAGCCTGGACGATGCCATCAACGAAGGCGTGCGCCGTGGCTACAACCATCCCGACAACACGCTGCGCGCCAGCGTCGTGGGTGATCCGCAGTTCGAGCGCAAGAACACCAAGGACAACACACCCGCGGTGATCTTCACCGAAATCGTACCCGGCAACACGGTGGAAGTGACGGTCGCCGCCAAGGGTGGCGGCAGCGAGAACAAGAGCAAGATGATCATGCTCAACCCGAGCGACTCGGTGGTCGACTGGGTGTTGAAGACCGTGCCCACCATGGGCGCCGGCTGGTGCCCGCCGGGCATGCTGGGTATCGGCATTGGCGGCACCGCGGAGAAAGCCGTGCTGATGGCCAAGGAAAGCCTGATGGACGACATCGACATGTACGAGCTGCAAGCCAAATCGGCCTCCGGCGCCAAGCTCAGCAAGGTCGAGGAAATGCGCCTGGAGCTGTTTGAGAAGGTCAACGCCTTGGGCATCGGTGCCCAGGGCCTGGGCGGCCTGACCACGGTGCTGGACATCAAGATCAAGATGTACCCGACGCACGCGGCAAGCAAGCCGGTGGCGATGATTCCGAACTGCGCGGCCACGCGCCATGCGCATTTCGTGCTGGACGGCTCCGGCCCGGTCTACCTGGACCCGCCGAGCCTGGACCTGTGGCCCAACGTCAACTGGGCGCCGGACTACAACAAGAGCAAGAGCGTCAACCTCAACACCCTGACCAAGGCCGAGGTGGCCAGCTGGAAGCCGGGTGACACCTTGCTGCTCAACGGCAAGATGCTGACCGGCCGGGATGCGGCACACAAGCGCATCCAGGACATGCTGGCCAAGGGCGAGAAGCTGCCGGTGGACTTCACCAACCGTGTCATCTACTACGTCGGCCCGGTCGATCCAGTCAAGGGCGAGGCCGTTGGCCCCGCAGGCCCGACCACCGCCACGCGCATGGACGGCTTCACCGAAATGATGCTGGCCCAAACCGGCCTGATCGCCATGGTCGGCAAGGCCGAGCGCGGTCCGGTCGCCATCGAGGCCATCAAGAAACACAAGTCGGCCTACCTCATGGCCGTCGGCGGCGCCGCCTACCTGGTGTCCAAAGCCATCAAGACCGCCCAGGTGGTGGGCTTCGCCGACCTCGGCATGGAAGCCATCTACGAGTTCGACGTGGTCGACATGCCAGTGACCGTGGCGGTGGACGCCGGCGGCACCAGCGCCCATATCACTGGCCCCGCCGAGTGGAGCAAGCGCATCGCCTCGGGCGAGTTCAAGGGCATTGCGGTGGCCGCTGCTTGAAGACCATCGGGGTATTTGACAGCGGGGTGGGCGGCCTGAGCGTGCTGCGCGCCCTGCTGCTCGAAATACCAGAAGCCCGCTACGTTTACCTGGCCGACGGTGCGCACGCCCCCTACGGCGAACGAAGTGCCCAGCAGGTCACCGAGCGCGCCCAGCACATCACCGCCCGACTGCGCAAAGACCATGCGGTCGATGCCCTGGTGGTGGCCTGCAACACAGCCACCGCCCAGGCCATCGAATCGCTGCGCCAGCAACACCCCGACTGGCCCATCGTCGGCGTGGAAC
>DATILI010000247.1:0-9207 GCA_035476635.1 Burkholderiaceae bacterium
AGTACAGCAGCAGTTCCTGGCGCTGCAGGCCCTGGCGCAGGTCGGCCTCCAGCGCAGAACGCGCGCTGACGGCCGCCTGCATGTCCGGGTCGAAGAAGCACAGCGTGTTGCGCCCGGCCGCCTTGGCCTGGTACATGGCCAGGTCCGCATGCTTGAGCAACTCGTCGATGGTCTGGTCCTGCCGGCCAAAAAGCGTGATGCCGATACTGGGCGTGCTGTAGTGCAACTGGGCCCGCAGCTCAAACGGCTGGTTCATGATGGCCAGCAGCTTCTCGGCCACCTTCTCGGCCTGCGCGGCGGCTTCGCCGTCGGTGCCGCTCAGGTTCTCCACCATGACGACGAACTCGTCGCCGCCAAAGCGCGCCACCGTGTCGCACTCGCGAATGCAGGTCACCAGGCGCTGGGCCACCTGCTCCAGCAGCCGATCGCCCATGTCGTGGCCCAGCGTGTCGTTCAGGTCCTTGAAGTTGTCCAGGTCGATGAACAGCAAGGCACCCAGGGAACCACTGCGGCCGCTGGCCGCGAGCGCCTGCTGCAGCCGGTCGATCAGCAAGCGGCGGTTGGGCAGCCCGGTCAGCAGGTCGTAGAAGGCCAGGCGCTCGACCTTGCCTTCGACCTGCTTGCGGTCGGTGATGTCCTTGCCCACGCCGCGATAGCCGCAAAACTGGCCCCGGGAATCGAAGATCGGGGCGCCGCTGACCGAGATCCAGTGCACACTGCCATCGGCCCGTTCGCGCTTGATTTCCAGGTCCTTGAAAACCTGGTGCGCATTCAATGTCGCGCGATGGGCGCTCCAATCGGCATTGCTCATGTTGAGCGCACCGATGTCCCAACGCGTGGCGCCCAGGCTTTGCTCGGGTGCGATCCCGCTGCTGCGCCAGTCGCCGTCGAAACGCACAAAACGAAACTCCGCATCCTGCTCCCAGAGCCAGTCGGAAGACAGCTCGGTGAGGCTGCGCAGGCGCGCCTCGCTTTCGCGCAACTCCTGCTGCATGCCGAAGTAATCGGTGACGTCGGCAAAGGTGCGAACCAGACCGCCCTCCGCCAGGTTCTTGGTGCGCACTTCGATGGTTGCGCCGGCGCGGGTGCGCCGCCAATAGATGTCGGGCGCGGCGGCCACCGCGCCCTGCGCGACATAGGCGCGGCCCAGGCCGTCGATCAGGCCGTAGCCGTCGCCAAAATCGCCGCGCTCGGCCTGCACGCGCGTGAGCTCGGCCAGGGTCGGCCGCGTCCCCATCAGCGCTTCGGGCAGGTCTAGAAGTTCCAGCACGCGCTGGTTGTAGACGCTGATGCGGGCATCCGCGTCCAGCTTGAAAATGCCTTGGCTCATGCTGCCCAGCGTGGCCTGCAGCGCGGCACTCTTCTGCGCCAGCAATTCGGTGGCGTGCTCCAGTTGCTCCTGTGCATGCTGGCGTTCCTGCAGCACGCGCTGCGCCTCCACCAGGCGGCCCAGGGTGGTCAGGAGCGGCTCCAGAAACCGCACATCGTCTTCCGAATAGCCGCCGGGCCGATTCGCCAGCCCGACCATGGCAACGAGCAGCGTGCCACTGCTGATCGGAATGCCCAGAAAGGCGCTCATACCCGGGTGCCCCGCCGGCAAGCCACCACGCCGCGGATCCTTCAGGGGCTGGTTCGCGATCACCGGCGTCCCGCTGGTCATGGCCGCGCCAAACAAGGTCTTGAGATTGGTGAACTCCATGCCTTCGGCCGCATACTCGTCGTACAGGCGGCGCGTCGGTTCGTCCCATGCGATGTTGGTGATGGCATTGGTCTTCAGGTAGGGCTTGCCGTCCGCCCCGTACAGCACCTCGCCGACAAACCCGTAGGCACTGTCCGTGAGTTCCAGCAAGTCGGCCAGCACCCGCTCGAAGGCGGCCTTCTTGCCCGTGCTCTCGATGAAAAGCGCCTGCGCCCGGCCGATGGCCTGCAACAGC
Organism: Burkholderiaceae bacterium; assembly: GCA_035476635.1. GTDB lineage: Bacteria > Pseudomonadota > Gammaproteobacteria > Burkholderiales > Burkholderiaceae_C > DATILI01. The sequence continues at coordinate 1,935 of DATILI010000247.1, forward strand.
CGATGCTGGCGCGCGGCGGCCTGCTGCGCATGCTTGCGCTCGGTAATGTCCTGCATCGTGCCCCAAAGCCTGATGGCCTTGCCGCCTTCCCGCTCTGCCTGGCCCTGGATTTCGACCCAGATGGGACGGCCCCGGGCAGTCGTCAACGGCAGCTCCAAGTGCCAGGGCGCGTCGTGCTTGATGCCGGCGCGCACGGCCTGTGTGATCACCTCCCGCGCCTCGGGCCCGTAAAACGCCAGGGAAGAAGCCTCATTGAGCTCGAAGTCGTCGGCCACTTCATGGATGCGCCGCGTCTGCGCCGTCCAGCGCGGCAGGCTGGTACGCAGGTCCATGACCCAGCCGCCGATATTGGCCATGCGGCCGGTGCGGTCCAGAAACTCTTCGCTCTCGCGCAAATGCCGCTGCCGATCCGCTTGCCGGATGACCGCCAGGACCTGCTCGCCCAGGACCCGCACGTACTCGAATGCGGCATCCTTGACGAGGTAGCCCTCCAGGCCCCGGCGCAAGGCGCGCGCCGCTTGCGCCTCTTCGGTTTCAGCCACGCACAGGAGCACCGGATGGCCGCACAGCTCTTCCAGCAGTTCGAAGACGCTGCCATCGGGCAGGCTCAGGGCGATGACGACCACATCGAATGGCGCCGCGGCGAGCTGGTCGCGCGCTGCCCCAAGCGTTGCCGCGTGCACCGTCTCGCAACCCGGCAAAGCGCTTGCCAGCCCACGCACCATGGCCTGCGCATGGGCCTCATCGCCTTCCACCAGCAAACAGGAAAGCGCGGTGATCAACATACCGGTTTGATCAGCCCGCTACAGGGTTCTGAAACAGGGTGCGGAGCTTGAGCGTGCTGCATGGCGCGATGCGACCTAGGATACAAGCCCGAACTGATAAAGTCCACGGCTCCCATCCGCCTGTCGCCGCCTGTGAACACCCTGGAAAACCATACCCCCATGATGCAGCAATATCTGGCCATCAAGGCCGGATATCCCGACACCCTGGTGTTTTACCGGATGGGCGATTTCTATGAGGTGTTCTACGCAGATGCCGAGAAGGCCAACCGCCTGCTGGACATCACGCTGACCCGGCGCGGCCAATCCGGCGGCGCGCCGGTGGTGATGGCGGGCGTACCGTTCCATGCACTGGAGAACTACCTGGCGCGGCTGATCAAAGCCGGCGAGTCGGTGGCCATTTGCGAACAGGTGGGCGAGGTCACGGGCAAGGGCCCGGTGGAGCGCAAGGTGGTGCGCGTAGTCACACCCGGCACCTTGACCGACGCCGAATTGCTGGGCGACAAGACCGAATCCATCCTGCTGGCGGTGCACCAGGGCCTGCGCAATAGCTGCGGCCTGGCCTGGCTCAGCGTGACGCAAGGCGAACTGAACCTGGCCGAATGCGCCGCCGACGAGCTCGAGGCCTGGGTCGCCCGCATCGCGCCGAGCGAGCTGCTTTTCAGCCCGGACGTCACCGCCCCGTTCGCGCAGCGCCTGCAGGCCTTGCGCGCCGCGTCCTCGTCGTTCGCACTGACGCAACGCCCGGCCTGGCAATTCGACCCCGCCCTGGGCGCACGCAAGCTGCAGGAGCAGATGCGGGCCGCCAGCCTGCAGGCCTGGGACGCCGACGGGTTGGCCTTGGCACACGCCGCCGCCGCCGCGCTCCTGGGCTATGCCGAGCACACGCAAGGCCGCGCGCTGTCGCACGTGCAAAGCCTGAAAGTCCAGCGCAACGACGACACCATCGCGCTGCCGCTGAGCACGCGGCGCAACCTGGAGCTGACCCAGACCTTGCGCGGCGAGGAAGCGCCCACCCTGTTCTCGGTGCTGGACAGCTGCATGAGCGGCATGGGCAGCCGCCTGCTCAAGAGCTGGCTGCTGGCGCCCCGGCGCGACCGCGCAGAGGCAGTGCAGCGGCTAGCTGCGATCGCGACGCTGCAAGGCGGTGACCGGCACGGCCCCTGGCAGGCCCTGCGCGCGCAACTCAAGGGCATCAGCGATGTCGAGCGCATCACCGCCCGCATCGCGCTGCGCCAGGTGCGCCCGCGCGAACTCGTGGCCCTGCAGCAAACGCTGCAAAAGGCGGAACAACTGGCGCCCACCGGCGCCGGGCTTCCAGCGCTTCTGCTTGAGATTGCAAGAGACTTGCAGCCGCCCGCCGGCTGCGCCGCCCTGCTGGGCAGCGCGCTGCTGGAAGAGCCCGCGGCCCTGGTCCGCGACGGTGGCGTGATCGGCACCGGCTTCGACGCCGACCTGGACGAGCTGCGCGCGATCCAGAACAACGGCGACGCCTTCTTGCTGGAGCTGGAAACCCGTGAAAAAGCGCGCACCGGCATTGCCAACCTGCGTGTGCAATTCAACCGCGTGCATGGCTTCTACATCGAGGTCACCCAGGGCCAGCTCGACCGCGTGCCCGACGATTACCGCCGCCGCCAGACGCTGAAGAATGCCGAGCGCTTCATTACGCCGGAACTCAAGGCGTTTGAAGACAAGGCCTTGTCGGCGCAGGAGCGGGCACTGGCGCGCGAGAAGTGGCTTTACGAACAGGTGCTGGATCAGCTGCAGCCTTTCGTGCCGCAGCTCACCGCCCTGGCACGCGCGCTGGCAACGCTGGATGCCCTGTGTGCGCTGGCCGAGCGTTCGCTCACGCTGAACTGGTGCGCGCCGGTGTTTGCGCGCGAGCCCTGCATCGAGATCAGTGAAGGCCGCCACCCGGTGGTGGAGGCACGGCTGGCCGAAACCTCGGGCGGCAGCTTCATCGCCAACCACACCGGCCTCTCCGGCAAGCAGCGCATGCAGGTCATCACCGGGCCGAACATGGGCGGCAAGTCGACCTACATGCGCCAGGTCGCGCTGATCGTGCTCCTGGCGAGCATGGGCAGCCATGTGCCGGCGTCGGCGTGCCGGCTCGGGCCGATCGATGCCATCCACACCCGCATCGGCGCGGCCGACGACCTGGCCAATGCGCAGTCCACCTTCATGCTGGAGATGACCGAAGCGGCGCAGATCCTGCACAGCGCCACGCCGCATTCGCTGGTGCTGATGGACGAAATCGGGCGCGGCACCTCGACCTTCGACGGCCTGGCGCTGGCTTCGGGCATCGCCGCGCACCTGCACGACAAAACGCGCGCATTCACGCTGTTCGCCACCCACTACTTCGAGCTCACCGAGTTTCCCGCGAGCCACCATGCGGCGGTCAACGTCCACGTGAGCGCCACCGAATCGGGCCACGACATCGTCTTTCTGCATGAGATCCAGCCCGGGCCGGCAAGCCGCAGCTACGGCATCCAGGTGGCGCGCCTGGCGGGCGTGCCCGCGGCCGTGGTCAACCATGCGCGCCATGCACTGGCCGCGCTGGAGGCCAAGGCCACCGAAAGCCGTGCCCAGGTGGACCTGTTCGCAGCACCACCTGCTACGGAAAGCAGAGCGTCCAGCGCCGTAGAATCAAGGCTTTCTGAGATCAACCCCGACGCTTTGAGCCCGCGCGAAGCGCTGGAAACCCTGTATGCGTTGAAGAAGCTCGGGGCCAACCCCTAGCGCTTGCTGCCGAAAGCCTCTATGACCTACTGCGTCGCCATCAAACTTAACGCCGGACTGGTGTTCCTCTCCGACTCCCGCACCAATGCCGGCCTGGACCAGATCAGCATCTTCCGCAAGATGATCGTCTACGAAAAGCCGGCCGACCGCTTCATGGTGCTGCTGTCCGCCGGCAACCTGAGCATCTCGCAGTCGGTGCGCGAGATCCTGCAGGTCGAAAAGCTCAAGGAGCACGAAGACAGCGAGCCCATCACCATCTGGAACGCGCGCAGCATGTTCGACGCCGCACGCGTGCTCGGCGCGGCCGTGCGCCATGTCTACGAACGCGATGCGCAGTCGCTCAAGGCCTCGGGGGTGGAGTTCAATGTCTCGCTGATCTTCGGCGGCCAGATCGCCGGCGAAGGCATGCGCCTGTTCCAGGTGTATTCGGCCGGCAACTTCATCGAGGCCACGCCAGAGACGCCCTACTTCCAGGTTGGCGAATCCAAGTACGGCAAACCGGTTCTGGACCGCGTCATCACGCCCGACACGCCGCTGAACGAAGCGGCCAAATGCGCGCTGGTTTCGATGGACTCCACGCTCAAGTCCAACCTGTCCGTCGGGCTCCCGCTGGACCTGGTGGTGTATGAGGCCAACCGCTTCGAGACCGAAAAGATCGTCTGCATCGACGAGCAGAATCCTTACTTTCGGATGCTGCACGGCAACTGGGGCCAGAAGCTGCGCCAGGTATTCGACAGCATCGAAGACCCGGCCTGGGACGGCGGCCACACCGAAGTGCCGTTGATCATTCCGACCAGCCGCAACAAACCGCTGAAGAAGATCACCAACCCGCAAGAGAAATTGATCTGAGATGACGCTGGTTGTCTTCTCGCATGCCAACAGCTTTCCCGCGGCGACCTACGGTGTCTTGTTCAAGAGCTTGCGCGCGCGCGGCTTCACCGTCAAGGCGGTGGATCAGTTTGGCCACGACCCGGACTATCCCGTCACCAACAACTGGCCGCATCTCGTGCAGCAGCTCGCCGATTTCGCGCAGCGCGAGGTCGACAAGGCCGCTGGCGCGCCCGCGTTTTTGGTCGGCCATTCGCTGGGCGGCTTCCTGAGCCTGATGTGCGCCGCACGCCACCCGGCGCTTGCGCGTGGCGTACTCCTGGTCGATTCGCCGATTCTTGGCGGCTGGCGTGCCTCGACCCTGGGGCTGATGAAGCGCACGCAACTGGTCGGATCGGTGTCGCCCGGTGCGGTCAGCCGCCAGCGCCGCAACCACTGGCCGAGCCAGGAAGCGGCCCTGGAGCATTTCCGCCACAAGAAGGCCTTTGCCAAATGGCACCCGCAAGTGCTGGAGGACTACATCGCGCATGGCACGCACGACGAAGACGGCAAGCGGGTCTTGAGCTTCGACCGCGATGTCGAGACCGCGATCTACAACACCTTGCCCGACAACCTGGACCGGCTGGTCAAGCGCCATCCGCTCAAGTGCCCCGTGGCCTTCATCGGCGGACGCCAGTCGGTGGAAATGAAGCAGGTCGGCATGGCCATGACCGAGCAGCTCACCAAGGGCCGGCAGATGATGCTGGATGGGAGTCATCTGTTCCCGATGGAAAAGCCACTGGCGACGGCCGCTGCGATCGAGGCTTCCCTGCGGAATTTCGAGGGCTAGGGTCAGGCGACCCACCGAATCATGCCACTCCATGCGGTGGCGAGCACCACTACTCCGAACGCGATCCGGTACCAGGCGAACGGCACGAAGCTGTGGCTGGAGATGTAGCGCAATAGCCAGCGCACGCAAATCCAGGCGCTGACAAACGAAAACAGCAAGCCCACCGAGAACACCGGCACATCGGCCATCGACAGCAGTGCGCGCTCCTTGTACAGGCTGTAGGCGCCCGCGCCGATGAGCGTGGGAATGGCCAGGAAGAACGAAAAATCCGTGGCGGCCTTGCGCGACAGCCCCAGCAGCATGCCGCCGATGATGGTGGCGCCGCTGCGGCTGGTGCCCGGGATCATCGCCAGGCATTGGACCAGGCCGACCTTCAGCGCATCCAGTGGCGTCATGTCATCGACTTCATGTACGCGTGTTGCCGCTGCCGGCCTCTTTTCTGCCCAGAGGATGATGAAGCCGCCCAGAATGAAGGTCGAGGCCACCACCACCGCCGTGAAGAGATGCTCCTTGATCGCCTTGCCAAAGAGCAGGCCCAGGATCACGGCCGGAATGAAAGCGATCAGCACATTCAGCACAAACCGCCGCGCCTGCCGCTGCGTGGGCAGCGCGACCAGCGTGTCGCGGATTTTTTGCCAGTACACGATGATCACCGCCAGGATCGCGCCGGTCTGGATCGCGATGTCGAACACCTTGGCCTTTTCGTCCTCGAAGCCGAGCAGCGATCCGGCCAGGATCAGGTGGCCCGTCGAGGAAATCGGCAAGAACTCGGTCAGGCCCTCGACTACGCCCATGACGGCGGCCTTGAGCAGCAGCAAGAAATCCACAAGCGCTCCTTGAAAGAGCGTGGATTATCGCTGGCTACTCGTAGCGCAAGGCCTGGATCGGCAGCAGCCTGGATGCGCGCCGCGCCGGATAGAACCCAAAGAATACGCCCACGAAGGCGGCAAAGCCGACCGCCAGCGCGATCGACCCGGCCGTCAGGCTGACCTGCCAGCCGGCGAAGTACCCCACGCCCCAGGTGGCCGCCGCGCCGAGCAACACGCCGACTGCGCCGCCGACCAGGCTCAGGCTCACCGCCTCGACCAGGAATTGCACCAGGATGTCCCGTCCGCGTGCGCCCACCGCCATGCGCAGGCCGATCTCGCGCGTGCGCTCGGTCACGCTGACCAGCATGATGTTCATGATGCCGATGCCGCCGATCAACAGGCTGATGCCGGCCACCGTGGCGAGCAGCAGCGTCATGACCCGGCTCGATTCCTCCTGCGCCTGCAGCACCTCGCTCAGGTTGCGCACGATGAAGGGGTCGTTCACGCCGGCGGGCACCTTGAAGCGTTGGCGCAGCAGCTCCTTGATGTTGTTCTCCGCCAGCTTCATGCTCTGGCCTTCGCGTACCTTGACCTGGACCGACCAGATGCGCTTGACGTTGCCCGGCGTGCCGCCTTGCACCCGGTTGCGGAAGGTGGAGATCGGCACGACGATGATGTCGTCCTGGTCCTGCCCTTGCGAGTTCTGGCCCTTTCGCTCCAGCAGGCCGATGACGGTGATGGGCACGCCCTTCACGCGCACCACCTGTTCCAGCGGGTCGGCATCGCCGAATAATTCGTACGCCGCCGTCTGCCCGATGATGCCGACCTTGGCCGAGCCCTGCTCCTCGGCCTCTTCGAAGAAACGGCCAGCGGCCAACGGCCACTCGCGCGCCTCGAAGTAGTCATTCGTGGTGCCCAGGATGCCCGTGCTCCAGTTGGCGTTGCCCGCGATCACCTGTACGTTGGTACGCGAGGCGGGCGCGGCCACCTGCACTTCGAGCACCTGCGCGCCGATCGCCTCGGCATCCTCCTCGGTCAGCCGCTGGCGCGTCTGCGCGCCCAGGCGCACACCGGCTTGCGACACATAGCTGGGCAGCACCAGCAGGATGTTGGTGCCCAGGCCCTTCATCTGTTCCTGCACCCGCTCGGTCGCGCCCTGGCCCACCGCAATCATGGTGATGACCGCGGCCACGCCGATGATGACGCCCAGCATGGTGAGGATGCTGCGCAAGGTGTTGGCGGCGAGCGCGCGCAAGGCCGAACGCACGGCATTGGCAAAGTTCATT
>DATILI010000248.1:0-15370 GCA_035476635.1 Burkholderiaceae bacterium
GGGAATGACGTGGAAGTACACGCTCTCGACCAGCGGCAGGTCTTTCACGTGGTACTTGTCGTTGGCCACCAGCTGGATGTACGACCCCTTGACCCATTCCTTGAACTTGAACGGGCCGGTGCCGATCGGCCTGGCGTTGGCCGGGTTGGTTGCGAAGTCGGTGCCGTCGTAGATGTGCTTCGGGATCATCGGCATGCTGCCGACCTCGAAGATGCCGATGAACGGACCGAACGGATACTTGAGCTTGAACTCCACCGTCAATGGATCGATGGCCTTGATGCTTTCGACCGCCGCCAGGTTGGCGCGCAGGCGCGCATGCGTCTTGCGCAGGAATACATCGGCCGAGAACACCACGTCGGCCGAAGTGAAGGGCTTGCCGTCATGCCAGGTGACGCCGGGCTTGAGCTTGAAGGTGAAGACCGTGCCTTCCTTGTTGGACGTCCACGAGGTCGCCAGGGACGGCAGCGGGTTGATCTTTTCGTCGTAGCGCAGCAGGCCCTCGTAGATGTTGCCGGCGATCAGCTGCGTCGGGCCGTTCTGCGTGATGCCCATCATCAGCCCCGGCGGTTCAGGCTGAACGACGGCGTTGATCACGCCGCCTTTCTTGCCTGCGGCCAGCAGGTGCAGCGGCACGCCGGCGAGCGTGATTCCGGCGCTGGCGGCGACACCCATTTGAACCAGGTTGCGACGTTTCATGAGTACTCCTAATGGCTTGCGCGAGGTTGAGGAAGTCAGGGGAAGAAGACGGGATCAATCGCGGTACGAGCTGGCTGGTGCCGGCTCGATGCGCTGCAACAGGGCGCGCCATTCGCGCGCGTTCGGGTCGTCGGGTTGGCCTGGCAGGCGCGTGGTGTCGCCGCTCTCGTATTGGCGCGCGGTCTTTTCGCAGACCTCGTGCGCCACCGGGTTGACCGGCAGACCGCTTGACTGGATCGCGACCTGCACTCGGCAGGCGCGCTCCAGATTCAGCATCAGGATGAAGGCTTCGGACACGGTGCGACCCAAGGTGACCAGTCCGTGGTTGCGCAGGATGAGCGCCCGCGATGTTGGCCCGAGGTCGGCCACCAGCCGCTCGCGCTCGTCGGCGTCGAGCGCGATGCCTTCGAAGTCGTGGTAGACGACACGATCGTAGAACTGCAACGCCCACTGGTTGCACGGCTGCAGGCCAGCGGCCAGCGACGACACCGCGACGCCGGCCACGGTGTGCGTATGCAGCACACAGGCCGCATCGTGGCGGGCCGCGTGCACGGCACTATGGATGGTGAAGCCGGCCGGATTCACGTCATAGGGAGAATCGCCGAGGATACGCCCCTGAAGATCAATCTTAACGAGCGATGACGCCGTGATGTCGCGAAACAGCATGCCGAATGGGTTGATCAGAAACTGGTCTTGCTTGTCCGGCACGCGTGCCGAGATGTGCGTGTAGATGCTGTCGTCCATGCCGTAGTGCGCGACGAGGCGGTAGGCGGCGGCCAGGTCTTCACGCACCTTCCGCTCGGCATCGGAAACAGCGGGGGCGGCGCCAACGGCGTGCAATGGCATGTTTAGTCCTCTTTTTTCACCCACTCCAACAAACGGAGCGTTGCGATTCTGCAATGACATCTGTCGACAGTCAACGGTGGACAGATTGAAGCAATATGCGCGCCAATTTGCAGCCTTCTGGAGTTTTCGCAGATGCAAAGCGCCCGGAAGCCGCATGCTTATTAGGTTTTCTCTTGATGACTGGCTCGATGTGGCGCACAACGGTCCATCGGCATCCGGTCGAATCGGCGCCCTTCTGGCTTGCGATTCACCAATCCGGTGCGACTTTTCGTGCAAAAGCGTCCAGGCTCAAGTGCCGGAAAAACTTACAAATTTCCGAATCACTTGCATGTCGCGTGCCGTAACGCGTTGATTGCAAATGCAGTTTTGCGCTTGGCCCGCTTCATGCTCCTCCCTCGTGAATAGACCAATTCGCAGGAGAAGAAGCCATGGACGCCCTAGGGATGATGAACCTCATGATCAATGAGAAGCAACCTGCCATGGTTCCGGATTGGGCCGATCTGCTGATGCTCTATGCCAAGCGCCTGAACGAATTGGCGCCCAAACTCTCCGAGGCCGAAATGCAGCCTTTGATCGCGATCGGAGCTGCGGTCTACCGGCGCGGCTACGCTGAAATGGAACCTGACATCACCGCCGGCGCGGTGCTGGAATTGGCGCGCCGGGGCCAGCCACTGATCTGACCCCCGATTTCGCATTCGGACGGTCTCGTGTCGTTTCCGCCCCGGGATTTCCCCTAGAAAGCGGCTTTTCGGCAACAAAACCTGTCATCAATCTGACATGTGCAGCTATATTCCGCGCATGATCCTATGCTTTCCGATTTGGGAGCTCGCCGGTTGTAGCCTGCAGCCTCGTCCCCAGCAGCCAGACAGAGACACGCTGTGCAACTGCTGAAGCTGGTCCAATCCAAAGTTCAAGTCGGTGTTCCCCTGCCCTGGAATGTTCGCAACAGCGAAGGCAGTCTCCTGCTCGCGCGCGGCCATGTGATCCAGGATGAGCAGCAACTCGAGACCTTGCTGGACCGGGGCGCCTATGTCGACGCCGAGGAAGTAAAGGCCCTGGCACGGGCTGCCGCGGGTGGCTCCGCCATCATGACGCCCAAGCTTCCGCCAAGCCTGTTCGAGCTCTGGGAGCAAGCCGTCACAAGGCTGGAAGCGCTGCTGAAAACCGCCGGGCAGGAGCCGGGTTTCGTGGACAACATCCACGCGCTTGCAACCGACATCGCCGCGCTGATTGAGCGCGATGCCGATATCGGCATCTACACCACCGTGCGGCAGGAAAAGAACAAACACTTCTACTATGGCTACACCCATTCGGTGCACACGGCATTGATGGGTACCTTGATGGCGCGGCGCATGGGCTGGCCCGAAGATCAGATCCTGACCTTGATCAAGGCCGCGCTGACCATGAACATCACCATCGTGGAACTGCAGGGACGCATGGCGCCGCAAGATACGCCGGTGCTGGACAAGCAACGGGCACAGATCCGCAACCATCCGGCAGCCGGTGCCGAATTGCTCAAGAAGGCCGGCGTGGCGGACGAGGAATGGCTGACGGCAGTTGCCCAGCACCACGAGCGGGCCGATGGCACCGGCCACCCGGCGGGCATGACCACGCCTTCACCCATGGCGCAGGCGCTGCGCATGGCCGATGTCTTCATGGCCAAGATCACGCCGCGCATCATCCGGCCGGCGCTGACCACCCAGGAGGCGGCGCGGCAGATGTTCCGCGAAGACAAGGGTGGCCCGATGTCCATGGCCATCATCAAGGAGTTCGGCATTTATCCACCCGGCGACTTCGTCAAGCTCAAATCTGGCGAGCTGGCGGTCGTGGTGCGGCGCAGCGCCAATGCCAATGCGCCAATGGTGGCCTCGGTCACCGATGCAGGGGGACATTCCATTGTCAGCACGGTACGGCGCGACACATCCGATCCAACCTATGCCATCGCCGGCACCGTCGCCGACAAATCCCCGCTAATGCGCATGCCGCCGGAGCGGCTGTATGGCCTGAGCCTGGGCGCCTGAGCTCCCGGCCCGCCTGGCGCTCGTCAGCCCTGCCGGCGGTCCCGCTCGGCTTCTTTGTAAAAGCGCGCCTTTTCCGCATACATGGCCTGATCGGCGCGGTTGATCGTCGCCTCAATCTGGTCACCAGACGGGCAGGTGGCGATGCCGATGGCCAGGCGCAGCGGCTGGCCCGGATAAAACTGGTTATTGAGGTCAAGGACCGAATGGATGCGCTCCAGCACGACCTGCGCCACGCGCTCGTCCGCGCCCGGCAGCAGCACGGTGAATTCGTCGCCGCCGATGCGTGCCGCGCAAGCCGGTGCGTCCACCGATTTGGCCAGCACTTCGCCGGCGCGCCGCAATATCGCATCGCCCGCGGCATGGCCTTGCTCGTCGTTCACCCGCTTCAGGCCATTGAGGTCGATGGCCAGCAGGCTGAGTGGCCATGGCCCCTTGCGCGAGAGCCTGTTGAGTTCTTCCATATAGAACGCCCGGTTGCGCAGCCGCGTCAGCACATCGTGCTTTCCGAGGTATTCGAGATAGGCCTCCGCCTTCTTGCGCGCCGTGATGTCGACCAATGAAACCAGGACAAGGCCCCAGGTATCGAGGTGCGCCTCCAGCACCGCGAACTGCATGTGGATATTGACGACCTCGCCATTCAGCGAGTAGTTGACCACCTCGCGCTGCTGGGATGTCTTGCCCTGCCACAGATCCTGTAGCTGCTCGGAAAACGAGTCATGCATCTCGTCGCGAAACACATCGCCCAGCCGGCCCAGAAGGACGTCCTTGGCGGGAGCGCCAAACATCCGCAGCGTCTGCTGGTTGACGTCGATCACGCGGATTTCCTCCATGCAGCGCGTGACGAATTCGGGGTGCACTTTGACAAAGGTGGAAAAATCCTGGATGCCCTGGGCGCGCACATCGTCGAGCAGGCGCTTCACGGCACTGAAGTCCTCGACCCACAAGGACACCGGCGAATGCTCGAAAAGCCCGCGCGCGTACTGTTCGCTGAGCGCCAGGCTGCGGGCCACCGCCACCTTCGCGGTGATGTCTTCCAGCGACACCAGAACACGGTCCCAGGTGGATTCGTGTCCTTGCAGGATGCGCGCATGGATCTGGATGTCCATGCGCCGGCCGTCGAGCGCATAGTTCACCGTCTGGCTGGAGAACTCAAACTTTCCCGCCCACAACTGGGCCAGTTCCTGGCGCACCAGGTGGTCGAACATGTCGTCGCGAAACACCTGGGGCAGTTGCTCCACCAACTGCTCCTGGCTGTCGGCGGAAAACACTTCGAGTGTGCGCCGGTTGACCTTGAGGATCTTCAGGCAAGCCGCGCATTGCCGCGCGCGTTCTGGGGAAGCCGCGACATGGGCCACCAAATCGGTGATCCCTTGCGAACGCCACTGGTCGAACAGCTGCTTGAGCGCGCTGTAGTCTTCCAGCCAGAGAGAGATGGGGGCCAACTCGAACATCTGTTCAAAGTCGGCTGACGATGACAACAACGACACGGAATGCTCCTCCTCGATCAGGCTATTGTCCATCAGCAAGGGCACACGGCAGTCAGGTAAAAGCGCTGCAAAGGGCGAAAAAAAAGCTGCTTCCAATGGAAGCAGCTTCTTGGCCGAGAGCCTGGCGGCGCCGGGTCATGCCCGCGCCCCTGGCCGCAGGGTCAGCGTACCGGCTTGGGCAAGCGCTTCTTGGCGTCGCGCGGTACAAACACCTTGCCAGCCGGCTTTGCAAAGTCAGGCCGGGCGAAACCACCGGGCCGGCGGTCGCCGCCGAAGTCGCCACGGGGCGCAGCACCTTCCCGACGGGGGGCAAAACTGTTGTCGCCGAAGGCCGGCTTGCGGGCAAAGGTGTTGCCGTCGCGTGCATCGTGATGGGGGCGTGCCTCATGGTGCGGGCGCTCGTCACGCCGCGCAAAATTGCCATCGTTCTGAAAGCCATTGCCGGGCATCTGACGGGGGCCACGGGCATTTCTGTCGCCAAAGCCGCCACCAAATCCACCGCCGCCGAAGCCGCCACGGTCCGCACCGCGGCCGCCGCCGCCATTGCCGAACTTGCGGTCACGCGAATGGAACTCGCGGCTGTCACGGCCACGGCCGCCAAAATCACCGCGCGGACGCTCTTGCGGCATGCGCTGCTGCGGCTCCAGGCCGGGGATGACTTCGGCTTTGAACTGCTGGTGGCTATAGCCTTCGATGTCGAAAATCTTGCGGCGGTCGCGGAATTCGGCAAACGTCACGGCCAGGCCGTCGCGCCCGGCACGACCGGTGCGGCCGATGCGGTGCGTATAGTCTTCCGCCTTCATTGGCAAGCCGAAGTTGAACACGTGCGTGATGGTGGGCACATCGATACCGCGCGCGGCGACGTCGGTGGCCACCAGGATCTGGACCTGGCCTTGGCGCAGCGCCATCAGGCGGCGGTTGCGCAGGCCCTGGCTCAGGGCGCCGTGCAGTGCCACCGCATCGAAGCCGTCCTGCTGCAAATCGTTGGCGAGGCCATCGCACTCGACTTGCGTGCTGGCAAACACGATGGCCTGGTTGATCGAAGTGTCGCGCAGCCAATGGTCCAGCAGCTTGCGCTTGTGCTGGGCATTGTCGGCCCAGAACAGCGTCTGTTTGATATTGGCGTGCTTCTCCTGCGGCGAGTCAATCTGCACTTTTTGCGGCTGGCGCATCACGCGCGCGGCCAGTTGCTGGATGCGCGGCGCGAAGGTGGCGCTGAACATCATGGTCTGCTTGCGCTCGATGGTCAGCTGGTTGATCTCGGCCAGGTCGTCGGAGAAGCCCAGGTCGAGCATACGGTCGGCTTCGTCCACCACCAGGAACTGGACCTTGTCGAGCTTGATCTGCATCGAGCGCTGCAGGTCCAGCAGGCGGCCGGGCGTGGCGACCACGAGGTCGGCGTTTTGCAGCTTGGCAATCTGCAGCTGGTAGGGCATGCCGCCCACGATGTTGGCGATGCGAAGACCGCGGCAATGCTGCACCAGACCGATGGCGTCATGCGCCACCTGCTGCGCGAGTTCGCGCGTGGGGCAGACGATCAGGGCGCCGGGTGTGGCGGCCTTGAAATTGCGCGCGCTGGTCGGGTCCTTGCGCTTGGGACGCTTGGGAGCCGGCTCGCCCTTGGCGGCGGCGTCGGCCACGGCGCGCTCGAACTCGGCGCGCTCATCGGCCTCGGCCTGCGCCTTTTGCGACAGCAGCGTGTGCAGCACGGGCAACAGGAAGGCCGCGGTCTTGCCACTGCCGGTCTGGCTGGAAACCATCAGGTCGATGTAGCTGGCGACCTTGCCGGAGCTGTCATCGGTGGGCAGGGCCAGGGGGATGACCTTGTCCTGCACCAGCGTGGGCTGGGTGTAGCCCAGGTCTTCCACCGCACGCAGGAGTTCGGCGGCCAGGCCCAGCTTCACGAAGCCATTGGGCAACGCGGGCGCGCCCTCGGCAACCTCGGTCACGGGAGAAGAAATGGCGTCCGCGGCAAAAGATTCAGCGGCAAAAGAGTCGGAGGAATTGGATTCGGCAGGCGCAAAGTCGCCCTGCACTTCAAAAGTGTCGGTCATGGTGTCTCACACGAGAAGCATCCCCGGGCGTGGCCTGGGGCGGCTGTCGTCAATGGTTAAAAAACATCAACCATCAAACGAAGCCTGCGCCAATGAAGATGGCGCTGGAGGGCCCATTTCTGCGAGCCCGGTGTGTGAAGGGAGATGTGCAAATGCGCCACCTCTTGGCAGCGCAGCCTTCGATTATGGCACGGGCGCGGGTTTTTACCTAATCCCCCATTTTCAGGAAGTGCTCCCGGTAATGCACCAGCTCGTCGATGGACTCGTGCACGTCGGCCAGCGCCGTGTGGCTTTGCTGCTTCTTGAACTTGCTGTAGATCTCGGGCCGCCAGCGCTTGGCCAGCTCCTTCAAGGTACTCACGTCGAGATTGCGGTAGTGAAAGTAGGCCTCCAGCTTGGGCATGTACTTCACCAGGAAGCGACGGTCCTGGCTGATGGTGTTGCCGCACATCGGCGAGCCGTTCCTGGGGATGTATTTACTGATGAAATCGAGCAATTGCTGTTCGGCAGCTTCTTCCGTGATGGCGGAAGCCTTGACCTTGTCAATGAGCCCGCTCTTGCCGTGCGTGCCCTTGTTCCAGGCGTCCATCTTGTCGAGCTGTTCGTCGCTCTGGTGGATCACCAGCACGGGGCCCTCGATGCGAGGCTCCAGATTCGGCCCTGTCACGATCACGGCAATTTCAATCAAGCGGTCCACATCGGGTTCCAGCCCGGTCATTTCACAGTCGAGCCAGACCAGGTTCTGGTCGGATTTGGGGAGAGGGTTGTTCAGTTCAGCCATGGGGAGATTGTCGCCGATGGCCTAAACTTGACCGCTTATGTTCGATTCGCTTTTTGGCTCGCCCTCCCCCTCCCTTGCGCTGACGCTGTGTTTCGCCGCGGCCCTGGTGATAGGGCTCCTGGTGAAATTCTGGCTGGCTTCGCGGCAGATTCGCCATGTGGCACGGCATCGCGACACGGTGCCCGGTGCCTTCGCCGCCAACATCACGCTGGCCGCGCACCAGAAGGCCGCCGACTACACGATTGCCAAGGCCCGCTTCGGGCTGCTGGAGCTGGCTTTCGGCGCCGCAGTGCTGCTGGGCTGGACCTTGCTGGGCGGCCTGGAGGCGCTGAACCAGGCACTGCTTGCGTGGCTGGGTGGCGGCATGGCGCAGCAGCTGGCGCTGCTGGCCGCATTCACGCTGATCGGCGGCCTGATCGATCTGCCGGTCGCGTTGTACCAGACCTTTGTGATCGAAGAGCGTTTCGGCTTCAACAAGACACCTTTCAAGCTCTGGCTGCAGGACCTGGCGAAATCCGCGCTCCTCGGGGCCGCCATTGGCCTGCCGATTGCGGCACTGATCCTCTGGCTGATGGGCGCCGCCGGCAGCTATTGGTGGATCTGGGCCTGGGCCGTGTGGATGAGTTTCAACCTGCTGCTGATGCTGATCTATCCCAGCTTCATCGCGCCGCTGTTCAACAAGTTCAAGCCACTGGAAGACGAGTCGCTCAAAGCCCGCGTGACCGCGCTGATGCAGCGCTGTGGTTTCGCGGCCAAGGGCCTGTTCGTCATGGACGGCAGCAAGCGCAGCGCCCATGCCAATGCCTATTTCACCGGCTTTGGAGCCTCCAAGCGCGTCGTGTTCTACGACACCCTGCTGGCCAAGCTTTCCCCCGGCGAGGTCGACGCCGTGCTCGCGCATGAGTTGGGCCACTTCAAGCACAAGCACATCGTGAAGCGCATGGTCTCGCTGTTCGCTTTGAGCCTGGCCGGGTTCGCACTGCTGGGCTGGCTTTCGGGACAAGTCTGGTTCTACACCGGGCTGGGCGTGCGGCCCAACCTGGGCATCACTGGCGCGGCGCCCAACGATGCCTTGGCCTTGCTGCTGTTCCTGCTCGCGGTGCCGGTGTTTTCGTTTTTCCTCTCGCCGTTGTTTGCGCAAGTGTCGCGCCGCCACGAGTTCGAGGCCGACGCCTATGCCGTGGCCCAGACCAGCGGCCAGGATCTTTCAACCGCGCTGCTCAAGCTCTACGAAGACAATGCCTCCACCTTGACGCCGGACCCGGTGTTCGTGAAGTTCTATTATTCGCATCCGCCAGCTTCCGAACGGCTCGCGCGGATGTCCGCCTGAAGGAAACCCGATGAGCACGATGCTGAAGAAGAAAGACTGGTCCACCCAGCCACGGCGGGCGCTGACCGCCACGGAAATAGTCGCCAACCTGGCCAAGGTCGAGGGCTGGGCATTGACCGGCGACGGCCCCTCCGTGGCGATCGAAAAGACATACCGCTTTGCCAACTACTACGAGACCATCTCGTTCGTGAACGCGCTGGCCTTCATTGCCAACGCCCAGGACCATCACCCCGACTTGTCGGTGCACTACAACCGCTGCGTTGTTCGCTTCAATACGCACGATGTGCAAGGCATCTCGGCGACCGATTTCGACTGTGCCTTACAGATCGACGCCCTGCTGGCCTGAGGAACGCGCTTGAAAAATCACCCGGCGCGCTCATCCGCGCTTGAAAGCGGCCTGGTGGTAGCGTCCCACGGGCGCCATTGCCTGGTGGAAAAGCCCGACGGACAGCGGCTGATCTGCCATCCACGCGGCAAGAAGAGCCAGGCTGTCGTGGGCGACCGTGTGCTGTGGCAGGCGACGCAGGACGAAGGCACGATGGAGAAGGTCGAGCAACGGCGCAACCTGTTTTACCGGCAGGACGAGATTCGCACCAAGTCCTTCGCGGCCAACCTCGACCAGGTTCTGATCCTGATCGCCGCCGAGCCGGAGTTTTCCGAGCACCAGTTGTCGCGCGCCTTGATCGCTGCCGAGGCCGAACGCATCACGCCCGTGATCGCACTGAACAAGAGCGACCTGGTCGAACCGTTCGAGCGCGCCTGGATCAAGCTCGCACCGTACCGGCACATGGGGTATGGCGTGCTGCCTTTGTCGCTGCGGCTTTCCAAGGAGCCCGATCGCGAGCACCTGCTGAAGCACTTGCAAGGGCGCACGACGCTCGTGCTGGGTCCTTCTGGCTCGGGAAAAAGCACCTTGATCAATCTGCTGGTGCCCGGCGCAAGCGTTCTCACCGGGGAAATCTCGCAGGCGCTGAACTCGGGCAAGCACACGACCACCAGCACCACCTGGTATTGGGTCGATACGGCGCAATCCTCGGCCAGCCCGTGGCATGAGCGCACGGCGCTGATCGACTCCCCGGGCTTCCAGGAGTTCGGGCTGCACCACATCGATGCGATGCACCTCGCGGCGTTCATGCCCGACCTCAAGCCGCACGTGACGAACTGCAAGTTCTACAACTGCACCCACCTGCATGAGCCGGGTTGCGGTGTGATCTCGGCCGTCAAGCTGGGGGACAGCGAAGGCGGGATCAGCGCAATCCGCTACAAGATCTATGGCGAGCTGTTCGCCGAGCTCTCGCAGCCGCCGCGCTATTGAACTGCAGCGCTACCGCGTTCAGCCCAGCAAGCGCGCCAGCGTGAGCAAGGCCAGCAGCACCATCCACATCACCACCGAACGCCAGACCAGGCCGACGATGCTGCGCAGGTGAGGCAGCTCCGGCACACGGCCGGGGGTGGATTCGCTGTCCTGCTGTGTCGCATGCGCCTCGAAGGTCTGCGCCGTCTGGGCTGCGTAGGCCGCTTCCTTGAGCGCCTCACCGCCCAGCCGTACATTCACGGCACCCGCGGTCGCGGCAAGGATCACGCCGTCGTTGTCATCGGGGAAGCGCTGGGCATGATTGCGCCAGCCATCAATAGCCTCTTCAAAGCTGCCGACCACCGCAAAGCCCAGGGCGGTGACGCGCGCGGGCAGCCAATCGATCCAGGCCCAGGCGGCGTTCGCGGCTTGTTGCAGGGCCGCGCTCGCGGGTTGGCTTTGGGTCTTGCTCTTGTGGCGCCAATAGCGCGCCACGAACTCGCTCATGCGGTACAGCACCGCACCGGCCGGGCCCAGGCCGAAAGCCGCCAGTACAGAAAACCAGCCGAGCACGCCAAACACATGGCGGTGCGCAGCAAGCACTGAATACTCGATCACATGGCGAACGATCTCGCTGCGAGGGATGTCGCCGACATCCACTTGCTGCCAGTGGGCGAGCAGCTCGCGCGCCTGGCGCTCGTCGCCGGCATCCAGCGCGTCGCGAATTCCGGTGAAATGGTGGCTGAACTGGCGAAAACCCAGCGTGGTGTAGAGCACCGCCACGCTCCAGAGCGTGGCGAACGGCCAACCCAGGAACCAAAGCAGGAACCAATGCATCGCCAAAGCCAGCAAGGACGGCACGCCCACTGCCAAGCCCCAGGCTACCCAGCCGTGGTGCGCGCTGCCCGCGTCGAAGTTGCGGCTGGCCCAGCGTGCCCAGGCCCGCAGCCATACATGGATCGGATTGTTGCGCGCCAAGGGGCGCACCTGCTCCAGAAGCAGTGCACACAAGAGGGCAAAAAAGCTCATGCGGCAATGATAGCGGCACGGTTCGCCGACCGTGGACCCCCACAGCGCGTTCAGGCCGCAAGAAAACGGTAGAAGTTACGCAACATGCCTGCGGTCGCGCCCCAAACGAATCGCTCGGGCGAACCACCGGCCGGGTCGGTATACGGCATCGAGAACCACTCGCGGCGCACGCCTTCCCACTCGAATGCATGGCGCCGGTGATTGGCCGGGTTCATCAGGAAATCCAGCGGAACTTCGAAAGCGTCGGCGACTTCATCGGGATTGGGTCGCAGCACAAAGCCCGGCGTCACCAGAGCCACCACCGGTGTAACGATGAACGAGGTGCCCGTGGTGTAGATCGGCAGCGTGCCGATGACTTCGATGAAGCGCTCGTCCAGCCCGACCTCTTCATGGGCTTCGCGCAATGCGGTCGCGGCGGCATCCTCATCGCCTTCGTCGGCCTTGCCGCCCGGAAAGGCGACCTGGCCCGAATGCGTGGAAAGATGCGCAGTGCGCTCGGTCAGCAATACCGAAGGCCGCGCATGCATGATCAAGGGCACAAGTACCGACGCGTGGGCTGGCAGGCGGTCGGCAAACTTGTGCTCGATCACCAGTTCCGGATGCCAATGCGGCGGATTGGCGAAGCGCCGCTGCAACGCCGCAGCTTGCAGCTGATCAGGCGCAATCGCGGGCAGGTGCGCATCCACCCCCAGCACCGGAACGCGATGCGGATCGAAATTGGGCAGTTTCGACAAAGGGGTCATGGTGCGATCTGGTTGCGGAGCCTGAAACGAAAAAGCCGCCACGAGCGCGAAGCTGCGGCGGCCTGGTCGGAACAGCGCGCTTTATGCAGCAGCAGCGTTGGCCGTCGATTTGCTCGGCAGCTTTTCCTTGATACGTGCCGACTTGCCGCTGCGCTCACGCAGGTAGTACAGCTTGGCACGGCGCACATCGCCGCGACGCTTGACTTCGATGCCGGCGATCAGGGGGCTGTAGGTCTGGAACGTACGCTCCACGCCTTCGCCGCTGGAGATCTTGCGCACGGTGAAGCCGCTGTTGAGGCCCCGGTTGCGCTTGGCGATGACGACGCCTTCGTAGGCCTGCACGCGCTTGCGGGTGCCTTCAACGACGTTCACGCTGACGATGACGGTATCGCCGGGGGCGAACACGGGAATCTTCTTGCCTAGACGGGCAATTTCTTCCTGCTCAAGAGTTTCGATCAGATTCATGGATTACCTTTGTGATCGTGCCCGCGCTACGCTAGGGGCGGCGGGATCGAAACCCATACAAGCTTTACAAGCTATGCAAGGTGTCGAAAGTGCCGCGGCCGGGCAGAGGATCTTTGGAAAGCCTGCGATTATAAGCCGATCAGGCCGAACGCGACAAGAAGGCCTCGTCGGCCTTCGACAGCCGCCCCGCCGTCCGGGCGGCGGCGATCAGGTCGGGCCGCTGCCGGGCGGTGATCTCCAGGCGCCGGTCACGGCGCCAGCGCTCGATCTGCACGTGGTGGCCCGACAGCAGTTCGGGCGGGGCCTTGACCCCTTGCCACTCCTCAGGGCGGGTGTAGTGCGGACAGTCCAGCAGGCCGTCCAGCGCCGGGTTGAAGCTGTCGAACACGTGGCTGTCGCCGTCGCCGAGCACGCCCGGCTGCAGCCGGGCGACGGCATCCAGCAGGGCCATGGCGGCAATTTCGCCGCCGGACAGCACGAGGTCCCCCAGACTGATCTGCACATCGACGTAGCGGTCGATGAAGCGCTGGTCCACACCTTCATAACGCCCACACAACAGAATGGCGCCCACGCTGCCCGACCAGCCCTGCACTGCCGCATGGTCGAGCCTGGCGCCGATGGGCGAAAACAGGACCACAGGCGCGCTGTCGCCCCGTTCGGCGCGGATGGCCGCCAGGCACTGCGCCAGCGGCTCGGCCATCATCACCATCCCCGGTCCGCCGCCGAACGGACGGTCATCGACCCGGCGGTAGTTGCCCTCGGCGAAATCGCGCGGGCTCCACAGGCGCACATCGACCTGCCGGGACTCGTAGGCACGGCGCGTCACGCCGCTCGAAAGGAAGGGCGCGAACAGCTCCGGGAAAAGCGTGATGACGTCGAAGCGCATGGCGCGATGTTAGGCCCGGGTCGGGCCCGGTGCCTAGTAATCGGGCTGCCAGTCCACCACGATGCGCTTGCCGGGCAGGTCCACGGAATCGACGTAGGCGGCGACGAAGGGAATCATCCGCTCCTGCGGTTTGTCGCTTTCGGTGTATTCCAGCACCAGCACGGTCTGCGGGCCGGTGGACAGCAGTTCCTTGACGCGGCCGAGGTTCACGCCTTCGCGGTTGACCACCTCCAGGCCGATCAGGTCCACCCAGTAGTACTCATCCGTGGCCGCCGTGGGAAAGCTCGAACGCGCGACGAACACGCGCGCGCCCTTGAGTGCCTCGGCGGCATTGCGGTCGTCCACGTCCTGCGCGGTGGCCACGATGGTGGCGGAGTGTTCCTTGGCCTCGCGCACGCGCAGCAGCGCCGCGCCGGTAAAGGTCTTGGCGCCTCGCTCGGACGGCAGCAGGTACCAGCGCCTGGAAGAAAAAAGCGCCTCCGGGGAGGCGCTGTGGGGCAGGACCTTGAACCAGCCCTTGATGCCCCAGGCATCGGCGATGCGCGCGACCTCGATCGCGTCCGCGGGAAGTTCCGCAGCCTCGAGGCCGGCGGGGAGAACCACGATCAGGCGGGGAGCTTGGCGGCGGCTTGCTTGATCAGGCGCTCGACGGTCGGGGACGCTTGCGCGCCCACGCCGCGCCAGTACGTCAGGCGGTCCTGGGCAACGCGGATGCTTTCCTCGTTGTCCTTGGCGATGGGGTTGTAGAAACCGAGGCGCTCGATGAAGCGGCCGTCGCGGCGGGTACGCTTGTCGGCAACGACGATGTTGAAGAACGGGCGGGACTTGGAGCCGCCACGGGAGAGTCGAATGACGACCATGATTTATCCTTGGGTGGGAGGGAAAAAATTCCCCGAGTTCTTTCCAGCGTTGAGACACGCGCTTACGGCCACCCGGCCAGCGACACGCTGTAGAGCCCGCGATTATAACGTTTTCAATCTTATGAGCACCATCCGCCCCAGCCGCGACCCCGATCTGCCCGCCATCACGGCCATTTACGCGCACCATGTGCTCCACGGCACGGGCACTTTCGAGACCACGCCCCCGACGCAAGCCGACATGGCCACGCGCCGCGCGGACGTGTTGGGCAAGGGGCTACCCTACCTGGTGGCCGAGGAAGACGGCCAGGTGCTGGGCTTCGCGTATTGCCAGTGGTTCAAGCCGCGGCCGGCCTACCGTTTTTCGGCCGAAGACTCGATCTACCTGCACCCCGATGCCGCGGGCCGGGGCCTGGGCCGCGCACTGCTCGGCGAACTGGCGCAGGAGGCCGAAGCCCGCGGCGTGCGCAAGCTGATCGCCGTCATCGGCGACTCGGCCAATGCCGGCTCGGTGGGCGTGCATCGCTCGCTGGGCTTCACACCCGTGGGCGTGCTCAAGTCCTGCGGCTGGAAGTTCGGCCAATGGCTGGACGTCGTGCTGATGGAAAAAGCCCTGGGCGAGGGCGACACCACCGCGCCGGAGGCGCTGGCCGCATGAAAAACAAGACCGTAGCCGCCTGGCTGGCCTTCCTCGGCGGGCCCCTGGGCCTGCACCGCTTCTATCTGCACGGCCTGGGCGACCTGCTGGGCTGGGCCCTGCCCATCCCCACCGCGCTGGGCATCTATGGCCTGCAGCGGGTCCAGCGCTACGGCGTGGACGACATGTGGAGCTGGGTGCTGGTGCCCTTGCTGGGTTTCACCGTCGCGGGCTGCGCCCTCAC